>JAHFAA010000554.1 GCA_023250775.1 Bdellovibrionales bacterium | reverse complement strand
TAATTATGACGATTATTACGACGTTCGCATCAAACATCTGCGAATTGCCGAGCTTACGAAAAATCCAAACTTTCGCTTCATCCAGGGAAGTGTGGAAGATGAAGACCTACTCAAAGAAATTTTTTCACAAAATAAGTTTTCCGCCGTCATTAATCTCGGCGCTCGCGCCGGTGTCAGGAATTCGATTCTCTTTCCAAAAAAATACTTTAATACCAACACTCTTGGAACTCTCAATTTACTGAATGTGATGCTGGAATTCGGAGTGAAAAAATTTGTTTTGGCCTCTACATCTTCCCTCTACTCCGGCCAAGAAATGCCTTACCGGGAAGACATCGCGGGTAATTGCCCGCTTTCCCCTTACGCTGCTTCCAAAAAGGCTGCCGAGGTCACCTGCTATTCCTATAAACACCTGCATGGCTTTGATGTCTCCATTCTTCGCTACTTCACAGTGTATGGGCCATCAGGCAGACCTGATATGGCTATTTTTCGTTTTATCAAATGGATTGATGAAGGCCAACCGATTCAACTCTTCGGAGACGGCCTACACAGCCGGGATTTCACCTATGTCGAGGATATTGCCAAGGGAACAGTCTTGGCACTCAAGCAAGTCGGCTACGAAGTCATGAATTTAGGCGGCGGCAACAAACCCATTACCATGAACGAAATCATCCTTCAGTTAGAAAAGCTTGTCGGCAAAAAGGCCATCGTTTCACAATTGCCATCACACGATGCCGATATGAAATCCACTTGGGCAGATATTTCCAAAGCGAAAAGCATTCTGGGATGGGCGCCAAAAATCTCCTTGCACGAAGGCCTGGAAAGAACCGTCAAATGGTACTTCGAAAATAAGAATTTTATCAAAGATCTTAAAGTTTAAACCGCACCAATCACAGTCTTCAGATCCTTCTCTGACATATACGGATGCATTGGCAGCGAAATTACTTTCTGGCAGACGGCCTCAGACACCGGAAATTTTAATTTTGAAAATTGTCCTTCGTAAACCGGTTGAAGGTGCAGTGGTTTTGGATAGTGCACGGCCGTTGGAACACCCTTATCTTGCATTTTTTTGGCGAAGGCGTCGCGATCATTCACCTCAATGGTGTATTGGGCCCAGGCGCTTTTATTGAAGCTTTCGACCTTGGGGGTTTTAACTTTGCCTTTGAGGCCAGCGTTGTAGGCATCGGCAACTTTCTGGCGCAGCTCCAATTCCTTGGGGAAGATGGCGAGTTTTTCAACCAAGATGGCAGCCTGAAGAGTGTCGAGACGGCTGTTGTGGCCCACGATAACATGGTTGTAGCGACCGACTTGGCCGTGGAAACGCAGTTGCTTAATTCGTTCAGCGAGCTTGTCATCATTAGTAAAACAAGCACCGCCGTCACCGTAGCAGCCCAGGGGTTTGGCGGGGAAGAAGCTCGTGGCCGCGAGAGTCGTCAGATTGCCAGAGCGCTTGCCTTTGTAGGTCGCACCGAAACTTTGCGCGGCATCTTCGATCACGGGAATTTTATATTTGCTGGCAATTTGATTGATCCAATCGAAATCAGCGCACTGGCCATAGAGACTGACGGGCATGATGGCCTTGATCTTTGGAGAAATAATTTTTTCCAATTGTTTTGGGTCGAGGTTGTACGTATCAGGGTCCACGTCGCAAAAAACCGGCTCGGCACCCAGGAAAGAAACCATTTCGGAGGTGGCAAAAAAAGTGAACGCGGGAACAATAACTTTATCACCAGGCTTGATATCAAGAGCGCGCAGACAGATCATGAGCGCATCGGTTCCATTGGCAACGCCAATAGTGTGTTTCACGCCTAAAAATTCACTCGTCTTTTTTTCGAATTCTTCAACTTCAGGGCCCAAAATAAATTTGCGGTGATCAAGAACAGTTTGAATGCGTTTGTTAATTTTTTCTTTGATTGAATCGTACTGGGCACCTAAATCGATGAATTCCATAAAAATCCCCGCTGGTTTATGTTTGTCGGGATTTTATCCCAATTGGTGGCGGGTATCTACATGACTTTTTGGAATTCGGTGCGTTACAAGGACGCTACACCTACGAGATAGTAGAGTAATTGCGATAGTGCTATATTTACTCATGCTAAAAACCCATGAACGAACATTTGCCTTGCTTCAGCGCCTGACCGATGCCGTTGTGGTTGGCGTGAGCTGGGCCGTGGCCTACCACATACGTTTTAGTCTTATGCAGGGCGGGGACAGAGGCCTAGAAATATTTTTCCTTAAAATATCGCCTGGGCTAATCGCTTTAACTCTCTACTTTTTTTCCAAGCATGGTCTGTATCGCTCTTATCGATTTAATTCACGCTACAACGAAATCTTTTCACTTTTTCAGGCCAATACATTGGCAACGCTTACTTTTATTCTCTTTCTTTATTTTATTGCTCCGACGAGAGTATCGCGACTCACTCTCGTCCTTTACTTT
>JAHFAA010000146.1 GCA_023250775.1 Bdellovibrionales bacterium | reverse complement strand
CCAATCGTGCTTTCTACTTTTTCCAGCAAGTTTCTTTTTTTCTTCTCAAATTCGTTCTTGACCAGATGGCCACCGGCCTTGAGAATCGAAGTTCCCAAGGTTAAAAAGCGTTGTCCTGTGCCTTTCTTCAAAATAACCCTTCAACTGAGAGGTAACGTTCACCGGTATCGTAGCAGAAAGTGAGCACCTTGGCCCCATTAGGCATTTCACTCATTTTTTTTGAAATTGCGGCAAGACTGGCCCCACTTGAGATCCCCATAAGAATGCCTGCTTTCCTGGCGGCGGCCCGGGCAAAGGAAAAGGCCTCCTCTTTTGTTACAGTAATAACGCCATCGAGCAGCTCTCGATTTAAGATTGTTGGTATAAAACCGGCGCCAATTCCTTGCAGTGGGTGCGGACCAGGATTACCTCCAGACAAAACGGGTGAATCACTTGGCTCCACGGCAAAAACTTTTAAATTGGCATGCTTCTTTTTTAATACTTCAGCACAGCCCGTGATATGGCCGCCGGTGCCGACACCCGAAATTAAATAATCCAACCCTTTGGGAAAATCGGCGAGAATTTCTGCTGCGGTGGTTTTTTTATGAATCTCTACATTGGACATATTTTCAAATTGCATGGGCATCCAGGAAGGAGCATTTTCTGCGATCAATTCATTCGCCCGGGCAATGGCCCCCTTCATGCCTTTTTCTCGCGGAGTAAGCACGAGCTCGGCACCGTAAAGCGCCATCAAACGTCGGCGCTCAATGCTCATACTGTCGGGCATGGTGAGAATAAGCCGATAGCCTTTGACTGCTGCCACCATCGCCAAACCAACGCCGGTGTTTCCAGAAGTCGGTTCGATGATGGTTGTTCCTGGTTTAAGAATTCCTTTTTTTTCAGCATCCTCAACCATCGCCAGTGCGATACGGTCTTTTATTGAGCCCGCAGGATTGGCACGCTCAAGTTTTATCCACACTTCGATATTTTTTTTATCGGCGTCAATAAAGAGCGGATTAACTTTAATAATAGGCGTGTTGCCAATACTTTGCAGAACATTGTCAAATTTCATAGGTAAGTTCCTTTTGATTAAGTTCATTGGGGGTTTTCTTTTGATCTAATCTAACTTCACTTTTATGATAAACCAGCGAATGAGGCGGAACACTCTTGGTCATCCAGACGTTTCCCCCTATAACACTATTATGCCCAATTACGGTGTTACCCCCTAAGATTGTGGCCTGGCAATAAATAACACAATGATCTTCGATAGTCGGATGACGTTTCATCTGAGATTGAGCTTTATCAACGCTTAAAGCGCCTAAGGTTACTCCTTGATACATCTTTACATGGTGACCGATGATAGCCGTTTCTCCCACCACCAAACGGGTGCCATGATCGATACAAAAAGAATCACCGATCGTTGCACCGGGATGAATATCGATGCCCGTTTTTTCGTGGGCAATTTCACTCATCAAGCGTGCAAAAACTTTATTATTAGTTTGATAAAAAAAGTGTGCCAGACGATGGGTCGCCACGGCAAAAAGTCCGGGGTAGCAAATTAAGACTTCCTCAATACTCGTGGCAGCGGGGTCTCCGTCGAGCAGGGCATAAGCATCTTTTTTGATCATCTCGCAGAAGCGCAGCAAATGAGCATTGTAGGAGTCTATGATTTCGGCGATATGGTTTTTGGGTTCTTTTAAAAAAGTAAGAAATTTTTCCAGGTCCTTTGAATGTTTTTTGAGAAGAGTGCTAATGGCCTTTTTGTCTTTGAAGTTCTTGCGCAACATTCCGGGATAGATCAGATCAAGCGCATCATGTAAAAAAAGATCTACCGCTTTTCTTTCCAGGGTTTTTTGGCAATGAAAGGCGGTTTTTTGATTAAAGAGTTCCTTAGAAAGTTGTACGGCCATGGCGAGACTCCATTAATCCTGATCTTGACCGGGACGTTCAAAATAGGAAAGCACACTGTAGACACAGGGAACAACAAAGAGTGTTAAAAGTGTAGAGAGAGAGACTCCGCCTAAAATGGCGATGGCCATAGGAATACGGCTTTCAGCACCAGGTCCGATGGCCAGGGCCGGTGGTATGGCCGCGGTAATGGTTGCAATCGAGGTCATAAGGATGGGGCGTAGTCTTACCGGACATGCTTCGGTCAAGGCCTGATTGATCGGAAGTCCTGTGGCCCGTAATTGATTTGTGAAGTCGACCATGAGGATGGAATTTTTCTTCACGATTCCCATCAGTAAAATAATTCCAATCATGCTGAAGATATTGAGTGATTGATGGGTAAAGTAGAGGCCCAAGAGAGCGCCGGTGATACTAAAGGGCAAGGCCACCAGAACCGTTATGGGATGAATGAAACTATTAAATTGAGATGCCAGAATCATATAGGCCACCACAATTCCCAGGAGAAGGGCAAAAAGTAAATTTTCAAAAGATTCCTTGAACGTTTTTGAGCTTCCACTCATGGCGACGAGATAACCCGTGGGAAGAATTTTTTTGGCGATCTCTTGCACTTTTTGCATCGCCAGTTCCTGCGATGCTTTAGGCGCAAGGTTGGCTCGGATCGTGATGGCGCGCATCCTGTCCTCGCGCGAGATGGATTGCATGGAGACTTCTTCTTTAAAGTTCACAACTTTTGATAAAGGAATTAACTCGCCTCGGTTATTGCGCACCCGAAGTTTTACCAGATCTTCGGGTTTGGATCTTTCGGCATCCACCAGACTGACTCGGATATCGTAACGATGTCCGCCTTTTGAGAATTTACCGGGGACAACCCCACCCACCATGGCATTCATGGTGCTGGAAACATCGGCAACACTAATTCCGTATTCTCGAGCGTGTTCCCGATCAGGGATAACATGAATTTCTGGCATCCCCGTTTTGTAATTTGAATCGACATCAACCATGAGATTAGTATCAGACATTTCTTTCATGATCAGTTCTGAATATTTGATCAGTTCATTCCAGTTCGGGCCTTTTAAGGAAAAGGTAACCGGATATCCACCGCGGGATGAAAAGACCGCTGTCGAAGGGTCAATAATCGACACCTTCATTCCTTTGACTTTTTTGAAGTCATTTCTAAGTCCTGCGGCAATTTCCTGCTGCGTAAGTCGTTTCCCTGTTTTGGAATCAGGTGTCCTTTTTGCAAGAGGTTTAAGCGTAACAAAAATCATGCCGGTATTAGCGTCCCCACTACTGCCGCCTCCGACGTTGGTAAAGTATTGCTCAATGTCGCTTTTGTCTTTAAGAATATTTTCAAGCTGTTTAACCCTAAGGTTCGTGCTTTCAAGGGAAGAACCGACGTCGGCCTGGAGACGCAGAAAAATCTGTCCTTGGTCTTGGGCCGGTGTGAACTCTTTATTGAGAAGCTTTACCATCAGCAAAGAAGAAGAAAAAATGGCGATGGCAATAATGATCGTGATCCAACGAAACTTCAGCAAAAATGGAATCATTTTCTTGTAGGATTCCGCCATAACCTGAAAGCTTTTCTCAATAAATCTTCCAATAAAGGTGGTGCGCTCGGAGACCTCAAGAAACTGCGAGCAGCGCATTGGCGTGAGAGTCAGCGCTTCCAAGAGGGACAATAAAACCGCAACAGAAATGGTGACGCCGAATTGAAAGAAAAATTTCCCGATAATGCCTTTCATGAAGGCGATCGGGAGGAAAATGGCCATAATTGCGGCGGTGGCGGCGATGGCGGCAAAGGTGATTTCGATCGAACCATCCAGCGATGCCTTTCGCCGTTTTTTGCCAAGCTCCTTATGGCGAACAATATTTTCCAGCACCATGATGGCATCATCCACCACGATCCCAATTGCGAGTGCTAATCCCAAAAGGGTAAAGGTATTCAGGGTAAAGCCAAAAGCATAGAGACAGATAAAGCTGCCGATGATTGAGGTTGGGATAGCAAAAAGAACGTTAATGGTGGCAGAGAAAGACCCAAGAAAGAGCCAGCAAACAAGCGCCGTCAGAATGGCCGAGAGAATAAGCGTGAAATTTAACTCATGAATGGAATCTTCAATGAATTTAGTGGTGTCGAAGCGAATACTTAAATCCGTGTCGGGAGGAAGGGTGGGGCGAATCTGTTCGATTTTGGCCTTGACGGCCTTGGCAATATCCACGGCGTTTGAGCCACGTTGCTTTTTGATCCCGATTCCCACCGCCGGCGCATCAAGGACACGACTCATTCTGAATTGATCGGCCAGGCCATCCTCAACCCTGGCAACTTCCGAAAGTTTGATGGGATTGTAATTGATACTGCCGCCACGGCGACCGATGACGATACCGCCAAATTCTTCTGGCGTCGGCGCCTCGCCCATGGTGCGCACATTGAAAAATCGTTCATGTCCACCAAGAACTCCTGACGGTTGTTCCGAGTGTTCTGTCTGAATGGCGGAAATGATATCGGTTACGGCGAGATCTTTTTTCAACAATTTTTCGGCCGAGACCCAAACTCGAAGGTTGGGGTCAATAAAACCTCCCAGCGTCACTTCGCCCACGCCTTCGACAGTCGTAAAGCGGTCTTGAATCTGGTCTCTCACATAAGTCATCAGCTCTTTTGTCGTCATCTTTGCCGAGGAGACGGAAAGCCACAGGATGGGTTGATCCTCTGGGTTGCTTTTGGTGATAATGGGTGGGTCAATGTCTTTTGGTAACAATCGCGTGGAGCGAGAAACCACAGTTTGAATTTCTTGGATGGCCGAGTCGATATTTTTATCGATATCAAATTCGAGAGTGATACGGGCCTGGCCAATTTCCGAGGATGAGGTAACTCCGGTAATTCCTTGGACGCTCATCAGGGCACTTTCGAGTGGATCGACGACATCAACTTCCATAACACTGGGAGAAGCACCCTGGAGCGCCACTTGAATAGAGACCACCGGAAAATCCACATCGGGAAGCTGGCTGACTCCCATGCGCGTGAAGGAAATCATGCCGAAAATAATGAGCCCGGCCATGAGCATCCAGGCAAAGACGGGTTTTTTTATTGAGAGCTCACTTAACGTCATTCTCTATTTCTCCAAAGTTTCGGCGGCGTGATTGTTTTCCAACATGTCGACAAGCACCGACAGAGGGGCCCCTAGGGCGACAAAACAATTTTCCAGGGCGACAAGATAATTGAATTTTGCATTGAGGTTAGACGATTGAGCATCAAGATAGCTCTGCTCGATGAGTAAGAATTGAAAAGGTCCAATCATTTGCACACGATAATTTTTTTTCGCCTCATTTAAGGCCTTCTTGGAAAAATCTGCGGCCTTCTGGGAGGCCGTGAGCACTGTTTCAGCATTATTAAGGCTGGTCATGGCCTGGATTTCTTGCAGGGATAATTGATCTCTCAGTTTTATTTCTTGATCTTTTAGCTGCGATTCTTGGGCGTTCAAGATGTGACGCTGATTTATTGAGGAGAGTCCAGAGAAGAGGGGAATATTCAATTGTAAACCGACAGTCCAAGCAGTGGAGTTACTGCTCGTCAGTTCGTTTTTATCCGTGGCCGTGCGGTTAATGTTTCCGATCAGGCTTAAAGTCGGGAGATTGGAAGCCAACTGCAAGGTACGGTTGAATTCAAATTGATCATATTTCAGAAGCTGGCGGCTAAGTTCATAACGCTCGGCCTTTTTTTGCTCCAGGATTTTGTCGATCTGTGTTCGATTCAAAATAGTTAATTCGCCCTTGGCCCTAATGTTAGACAAATCTGTAGCGTGGAGAAGCGTGGCGAGTAAATATCCTGAGGCCTTCACCTGATTTTCAGTTTGAACAATTTTAGGTGTAATCAAGGCCAGCTGAGTTTCATTTTGATAAACGTCGATGAGTTGTCCGCGCCCCGATTCGTGATAGCGACGACTGGTGGCGAGGGATTCTTTTTGAACTTGTTCGGCATCCCGATAAATGTCCAGGAGTTTTTCGTTCAGGAGAATACTGTAAAAGGCCTGAAGCACGCTCAACGTAAGATCGCGTTTTGTAATTTCCAAATCAAACTCACGGATCTGGGTTTCCTTCTTCGCGGCCCCAATCGCTGAGCTAATCGCCCCGGCGGCGTAGATAGGTTGTGATAAGTCAATTTGACCAATGTACTGGTTATAAGGGTCTCCACCAAAAGCGGGGGAGCCTGAGTTCACCGCGGCCTTTTTTTCGTTGGCAGTAAGTTTGGCGCTGATATTGGGGAAGGCCTGGGAGCGTGTGAAAGATTCAGTTGATTGTCCCTCGATAATGCGATCACGACCATTCAGAATATCGGGGTTTCGTTCAAAGGCTGTTTGCACGGCGCGAGCTACAGTAAACACCTCATCTGGTGAGGATGAAGCACACAAAGGACCGGAGGAAATGAGTAAAATAAATACCAATGCTCGAGGATGTAGCAGGCGCATTTTTGCTCTCTAAGATGATAATTCAAAATGACTCTTTTCAGTGTGTTAGCGATCTTTTGTGCCGTCAACTTTTTTTTCAAAGGATTGACAGTTGTCGCGATGCGCGGTATCTCACTTGCCTGATTTACTTTTTGGAAGGAACTACTATGAAAATGGCCATTCCTGCATGTCTTGTGTCTGCTCTCTTTCTGTTTGCCGTTGGTTGCGCTAAAGATCGCACCGCCGAGTCCTGGCAAAATGAAAAAGTCTCAGAAAAACTTTCACAAATATCAGCGATTTCCGGATCGTACAGTGGCAACTTGGTGTCTGAAAAAAATGGAACTTCTTTAGGCTCCATGACGCTGCAACTTTCGCCTGATGTTCGCATTCAAGATAACTCTGATCGGACGGGTACATCCTTGAGTCCGGCCGTGCGTGCCACGGTGACGTTTAACGGTGACGCTCGAGCTTCTGTCAGCTTTCAAGGCGGATTTTATAATTCAGATACCAATTATTTTAAATTGATCACCACCATTGCTCTCGATTCGGGCGGCACACAGAAGATGGAAATTTCTGGTACAACAACAGGAGATACCATTGAGGGGGAAATGGCGGCGCTTGATTTTCCAGATCATGGCGGCAAATTTACCTTAAGCCGAGGAGCGACGGTTGATTCAACCATGGCGACCACGTTTGCCAATCGCATTGAATATTTTATGCACACACGGCAAGTTCGAATGACGGATTCACATGGCAATGTTCAAGTTGAAACCAGTAAGGTGAAAATGTCCATCGACTCGAGCTATACCACCGCAGAAGAAACTTTTCTTGGAATGTTTTCCCCTCTTCGCAGATCGTTAGTCACTCTAACTTTTTGGAGTGGTGACAGCTTGGGCCGTGAAATTCCCATCTCGTTTAATGAGACCGTGTACGATGACCGCACTGATTCACTCAAGGGTAAAACAATTTTCAATGATGGCGGGGAAAAATATACAACAAGTCTAGAATGTTTAAGAGAGAAACGAGTCGAGGTGAATGGCTGGAACTGTCGAATTTGGAATGATGCGCGCGGGACAATTTTGACCGGATTTTTTGAAGCGGTTAACGAGTAGTCAGAGGAAAAAAAATGAAGATTTACCTTCTTTCTGCCTTGGTTTTGCTCACGACCTCCAGTCTGGCGTCGGATACTGTCGCCGTGGATCTTTCAGCATTTCATAAATTGGCGGAGGCCAATAACTCCAGCATCCATGTTAAAAAAAGTGAGAGCACTTTTGATCAGTTGGAGCTTAATGTTTCTAACGTGGCACCAAGTGGTGCCTTTAATTCTTTTTCGGCCTCAGTCAACACACCCATGATTCGGTCATTTATGTTCGCAAATGGAAAATTGGCTGCCTCTTTCGGTGCCGGCATGGATAGTATAAAAAGAGAACAGGGGGCCCGCCAGCAACAAATCTATATGCCTTCCCTTCGCGTGGGTGGTGAATATTCCTTAGGCCTCCCTTTTCTTCCTTGGGTGACTCCTTATGTGAGTGCCGCCGTTTTACCAACCATCGTCATGTCACAGCGTTCGTCTTTTCGTGATCAGAATTCCGGTTATGGTTTTCCTCTGGAGTACGGAGGTGGATTGGCGGTCGGGTTAAATAAAGTCAACAAGTACATCACCGATGCCGCCTTAAATTTGGGATTTATTGCCCGCTCAGGGAAGGTGGAAAAAGAGGACGTAGGTGGAACCGGAGTGCTTATAGGCGTGAGGGTAGGCATATGAAATATTTAATCACATTACTCCTTGGCCTAGCGCTAACATTTTCAGCATTGGCCGAAGGCGAGAAGGTTGTTCACCTGAATCCCGAAAGTTTGCGAAAATATATTATTGAGGAAAACTCCTCAATCCTCCTTGGCATGAACGCTGTTCGTCAAGCCAAACATCAGGTCAGCATCGCCCGCACCCAACTGCTTCCGAATATTAATATTGGTGCCGTGATCTCTTCCGGCCCGACCTTTGCGTTGACGGCGATTGAGATGTTGCTGTCATTTTTGATGCCCTCGAAATGGTTCAATGTAGGGGAGTCCAAGAATTTGTTTGAGTCAGAAAAGATCTCTTACTATTTGCTTGAGCTCAATCAATACGCTTCAGCTGAGTCCCTGTATCTCACCATTCAAGGTGACGTGATGTTGCGAGAAATTGTCAATGAACAGTTTCAAGATCTCGTCTTGATTACCAATGTGCTCGAAA
>JAHFAA010000145.1:4078-8563 GCA_023250775.1 Bdellovibrionales bacterium | reverse complement strand
AAATTCTTCGGCCGGTTTCTGGAACTGGTACTGGAACCGGATCTGGAACTGGTACTGGGTCAGGCGTGAGCACATACCGTGATCCAGCGAAGTGGCCTTTCGCATCGACTTCACCTTGGAACATGCCCATTGGAAATGGTGCCATCTATCAACAGGCCAGTGATCCGTGTACACGTTCTCTCATTTCCGAATCAAATACGGCCTGGATTAATAGCGAAGAATGGAGTCATCCCATCTATCGCGCCAGCAGCAGCGATCCGCTTGTCCCCATTGTGATAAACGGTGTTGAACAAATTCGCATCAACATACCATCTAATGCCCAGGCGGCACTCCCTACTGATAGTGATGCTCACTTGCACATTATTGATCCCACTGGACGATACGTGGTGGAAATGTATCGGGCCTTCCCTCGCCCGACCGGTGGATGGGATGTTGACTACTATGTCCGATTGGATCTCACCAGCGCGGGCATTCTTCAGGGAGGCGCACGTGCTTATGGTGGCAGCGCCATTGCTGGACTCATTCGAGCTGGCGAGCTGACGCAAGGAATTCGGCATGCCTTGGCGATAGCACAACCCTACACTCACCTTTCACCTGCGGGACCTGTTTGGCCGGCGAATAAAACAGACGGGGCAGATGCAAGCTATTCCGGCAATTATCCCATGGGACAATTGGCCGCTATCCCCCCGAATATAAATCTGGCAACCTTGAATCCGCCGTTATCTCCTCAGGGTCTCGCCCTTGGGCGTGCCATGCAAGATTATGGTGTTTATAATGTCGACTCAAGCAGCACGAGTGTCGCCTATGCTGAACCCACAGCTGCTAATGAAGTGGATAAGGCCAGATATGATCTTCCACGATTGTGGGCGCTCTTACGTTGTATTACCAATAATTCTCCAACAAGTGTCGGAGGAGGCGGTGCCATTCGTCGCGCACCGCTCGCTCCTGACGTCTGATCCTTAGTGCTTTACGACCTTTTTTATTTCTTTGACGGCCTTCTCTTTGTGCTCTTCAAAACGTTCAAAAATATTTGAAAGTTTTTTGCTATAGTCCTCTTTAGTCTTGCCGTATCGCTGTTGGATGAGCCCACCGATTGCTTTGACGTCGCCTTTTGTTTTTTCAAGCTCATCATCGCTTAATTTACCCCAAGCTTTTTGAACTTCGCCCTTAATTTCGCGCCATTTTCCTTTGACGACACTCTCGTTTGGTGTTGTTCTCATGATTTTGCTCCTTTGTTTTGAGGGATATTATGGTCTCTATGCTGAAACATTCCGCCAATAAATGTGATTACTGCGAATACCAAAAATACAACTAAAAGCAATTTTCCGATTTCCATCGAAACTCCTGCGATTCCATAAGCACCGAACAGAACGGCGACAATGGCCAGGACAAAAAATGTAATTGCAGCACGTAACATATTTCCTCCTTTTTCTTTAGGATATCTTCATTTGATCTGAGTTTTTAGTTTTACGAAATGATTACGATCACTGGGAGTAATCTCCTATATTTCTTTCTTCCTCAAAACATTCGGCAAGAGTTTACACATGGACAACAATAAAGCGGCCACAATAGGGCCAAGAATTACACCCCAAAAGCCAAAAACTTGTATTCCGCCGATCACTGAAATAAGTCCGAGAAAAGGGTGAAGTTGGTCTTTTGAACTCTTTAACACATAGGCCCTAGTGACATTATCAATTAGGCTCGCGGCGATCCCGATAATAATCATACAAATAATTTTCACTACCGAACCTTTAAAAACAAGATAGATGACTCCCGCTATCCAAATGGGGACAGATCCTACAAAAGGAATAAATGACAGGATGAATGTTGCACCCGATGCTAAAAATGCATTGGGAACTTTAAGAATCAAGAACCCCACAAGAATCGTCACTGTTTGGCCAATTGCGGCCAGCACTGATGCTAGCATTGCTTTCTTTGAAATTTCATTCGACGAAATTATCAAATCGTTTTTAATCCCCTCATCAAAAGGAATTAAACTTGAAATAAAATCTTTGATCTTTTCACCGTGTAAAAGGAAAACCACAAAGCTAAGTAAAATAAAGATGGTGTCTATAAACAAAGCAGGAATTTGCGCGATTAAACTTAAGACAAGGTTGCTGACGGTGCCAGCAATATTTTCTGCCGTGCTTCTGAGTTGGTCTTCAAGCGTAGCAGCATCAGGAGTAAAATAATTAATGATCGGCCAGTCTCTTATGTCATTCGCAATCGTCGTAAAGGTTATCTCAGAAGATGAAATGAATTTTGTAAACTTGCTTGTTTCAATGATCAATCTTTGAATAAAAAAGAAAAGTGGAACAAACATGATTACGATTAACGAAATCAGGAGGAGATATGCCGACAATTTAGAACTAATTTTTGCTGCGACAAATTTATTTTGTATGGGCCTTAGTAAATGCGCGAGAAGGGCACCGACCACGATAGCTAAAAGAAAATGTGAAACGATGGCAAAGGAAATTGAAAGAACAGTCATAAACACTACAAAAAATGAAATTTTTGAAGTGCGAGTGTCATCGAGCATGTTCATAAAGGTTATTCAGGCTGAAGACTAGTTTTTGCCCATTGATAATTAGCAAAAGAACCATGATAACGACGATGACCAATAAGTTTTATCTCAATGATCTTGTACATCAACCCTTTTCACCAACTCATGTAACTTAGGAAATAACAGGAGAAATATAATGCGAAAGATTGTTGCAATCATGCTCATTCTCTTTTTTGGTTCAATTTTATTTTCAGGCTGCGCCAGCATGAAAGGCGAAAGCACGGGTGAATATATCGATGATGCAACAATCACCACCAAGGTTAATGCAATCATTGTCGAAGATCCAAATGCGCATTATCTCAAAATCGAGGTGACGACCACGCAAGGAGATGTTGTGCTTCAGGGGTTTGTGATTAATCGCGACACCGAAGCAGAACTCGTGACGAAAATCAAAAAAATTAGAGGTGTAAAATCAGTTAAGAGTTTGTTGAGGATTGAAGATAAGTAGTGATAGAATATTCCAATGAAATTATATTTTGCCTTTGGAATGCTCTTTATTCTCTCGACTTCCTTTGCTGAATCTCCTGAAGATATTTTATGTTGCGGAGAAAGCTATAAGGTCAAGTATCGCTCCGATTTTGATGGAACGACAAAAATCTGGTGTCAAAAATCCAGTTACGGAAAATTTACAAAAGAAGGCAATTACAAAGTTTTAAATTCAGCCGGAGTGATCATTGAGCAGAAAATTTTCAATAATGATCAGGAAATTTCTTCTAACAGACAAATTTTGACTTGCGACAAAAGCCTCGCCGCTACGACCGCCAAGGCAGCCACTTCGAGTTCCTCAAATGCAGCTACTGCCGCAGCCGAGCAAAGGCCTAATCCATCGCCAACTTCGACAGCTTCAAACATTCAAAATCCACACATCTCCACCACGTCTTGTCCCTCTGCTCAGGTTGAAAATCAGTTGAAAGACCACCTTGCCCTTTATACCAATGACATAATAAATTCGATCAAGCTTCCCGTCACATGCAAGGACCAACCCCACGCCCATAAATTACTCCTTGAACGTGAGATGATGTACAGTACGCTCTCTTATGAGCAGGCCGCCAAAAGACGCCCCTGCCTGCGCTCGGCCCTGCTGATCAATCATTATCAGGAACTTTCGCTGGTTAATTATTCAGCGCAAATCTTTTGTTATTTAAAAGCGAACGACCCTACGAAAGTGCAAGTCAAACCCAAACATGAGGATTTTCGCTATAATTTTTTCTCTCAAAATGCATCTCCTGAGCAATTGAATATTGTTCGTAATTCCAGTGCTGTAAATCAATTCATCGTCGGCATGCAAAGTAAATTTCAGACCTTTTTGGGTCATTATGATTCGGAAATCAGCACCATTATGTCTGAGGCCAGAAAAGAAGTTACCACTTTCTTAAATTCCACAGAAGGCCAATCCCTAAAACAAAAAATCGCGAATTACGACATGCAAATTCGACAGGAACTTTATCCTTAACAAAACGGACAATAATAGTGAAACCGGAAGGTTCTGATACACTCAACATATCCCAGAAAAAAAGAGTCCTCATGATTGACGACAATGGCCTCTTTTTACTGCTGTATAGAACTTTACTTGAAATGAATAATTACGAGGTTTTTACGGCACTGACTTGTGATGCGGCCTTCGCCACTCTCTCGACAATCGATGCCCCTGACTTAATCCTTCTCGATTTTCGCCTGGAGGGCATGTCTGGAGCCGAGTTTTTAATCCAGCTTGAAGAAAAAAGACCGGACATTATCCAGAAAGTCCCCATTGTTTTTTTTACCGCCATGGACGAAGTTCCCAAGAGTAAAGCGGTCGGCCTCATTAGGAGACCCATTGATAATGATGAATTCGTTGAGCGCGTTCGTCGATATCTTGAGGATGCTGCTGAGGCGAAACCACGATAATAACTTCTCTTCAAAATTCAGGGGCCTTATCCATT
>JAHFAA010000145.1:0-4068 GCA_023250775.1 Bdellovibrionales bacterium | reverse complement strand
ATCCATTTATACAAGGCCCCTGACATCACCAGACTCAAAAAATCATTATTTATGACAATTAGTCTCTGCAAACCCATCGCCTAGCTGCTTCACACACTTGACCGTTGTCACCAGTACGGCAAACATACTCCATAACCCATTCGCACGCACCCTTCTCGTTAGAAGTCGAAAATACGATTGGTAAAGATTGCTCGGCAGCAACAGATAAAGTACTCAAGCTGAAAAACAGTACCGCACTTAGACTCAGATTGATGATTGCTTTCATGATTGTTCCCCCAATTTTTGTTTTTTCAAGAGCGGAAATTAAGACATTGGAAAGTCTAAGTCAATTCATAAAAGCATATCATCGATAGCTATTGTCATAAGTAATAAGAATGATTAGTCAGCTTTCCGTTTCGTTTTTGTTCTGAGGATTTCGGTGTGTTTCGGTTGGCGGTGGACTATCGGTGGAACATAGTAAAACAACACTCACCTTGACCAATCCCTAATTATCGTATATACATTAATTAGATGTTTACTTGGGACACACAAAAGGCCATTACCAACTTTGAAAAACACCGCGTGTCCTTTGAGGAAGCGGCAACGATTTTTTTTGATTCTAATGCCTTTGAAACGGATGACTTAAAACACTCGAATCACGAAAAAAGATTTATGCGCCTGGGGATTTCCATTTCAAAACGAATCCTCTTGGTAATTTATACGATTAGGAGACTAAAAGATGAAAAAGAAACAATCCGCATCATCAGCGCACGGCAAGCGAGCAGTAAAGAGCGTGAAGTATATGCCAGACAGCGAGATTGACTTCTCCGACATTCCAGAAATGACGACGGAAGAAATCAAACGCGGTCGCCGAGTTGGCCGGCCCAAATCTGGCAAACCGGTCAAAAGAATCATCGCCATACGCATTGACCCAAGTCTTCTGGCGGCACTTCGCAAGATGGCCACCGACAAGGACAAACCTTATCAGACGCTTATTCACGAGCTATTAGAAAAGGCGATGAAAAAGGCCGCGTAACTATGAAACAGATTAGAAGAGACGCCAAACGATTTATAAAGAACCTTTTAGGTGAAGAGGTTTCCTTTGCCATGCTCCTTCGCAGTATTCGCACTCGTGATGATCTAACACAGCAAGAGCTTGCAGGTATCCTAGAGATCACGGTTTCTCACGTAAGCGATATTGAAAACTACGCAAGTTTGTCAGCGTCGCTCGTACGGTTGAGTTCAGCCGCAAGCTAGTGACTCTCCAGAATATTTTTGTGCTGTGGCGTCACAACCAAGTCTTCGCTCTGGATTAAGACAGGGGAAGGTCAGATTTTATGTGGGGAAATCAAACTCTCTTAATATTATATGCACTATTTCCTTCACAGAGTCTTATGAAAACTTATTCCGTAATTTTAAAATATCTAAAATTTTACGCCACATTGGGTTTGAGTAAAGCTCTTCCCCTGAATAACCAAGACGGAAAATTGATTCAAGAGTATCTTTATCAAGCGTCTTGCAGTTTCCGAAAAAACATTTCAAAGAAATGCATAATATATTCATTAAGTCATGCCCATGTGAAATTCGATCGCTTCTATTTAAATCCCCCTCGAAGCATTCATTTAGGGCCTTTTGCCACATGTGTTCAGTGATGGAAATCTTGCCGTTGTTTTTGCCATTTAGATGTTTTAGAAAAGCATCCGCATCAAAATCCAATTGTTTCCTGAGTATAAATTTATCATAGTCCATGTCTTTGAATGAGATTCCCCATCTATATTTGTCATTGCAAATTCGAAGCTTGCCAATTTTAGTTGATATTTTATAAATTACATCACGTACGTGATGTACGTCGAGGCGTCCCCCTACGGTGCTAGGGGTTTTTTGCCTGGAGGCAAACTCTTCCATTACTCTTTGCAATACTTCGCCAGAAAAAAACATATTTTCCATATCTCGCGATTCTGTTACCACTAAGTGAGTAAGCTCGTGTTCACGCTGAAGATAGTCATCATAATCCCTATCGATAATGCCGATAAAATGTTTGCGGGAAGCGAGAAGATTTTTTAAAATCATGAGAACATTGTCACGATTACCCGCCACGAAAAATTTTAAATCGCGCTCATTAAGGCGAGACCTAAAAAAAACAAGATCTGTCTCACCCTCTAGGAATATCCATGCTTTTCCGTCGCAAGACATTTCTACTTCAGTTATCACCTCTTCGGGGGCTAGATCAATCATTTTACAAGATGCCCTCGCCGAGTGAAATCGCTAACTCCCTGTGCCCTCCAATTACTTGGGGTGAGTGAGTTGCAATTAGGAATTGGTGCTTTCCAAGATGTGAAATCTTGTGGATATCATTGTAAAAAGAACGTTGCCAGTCTACATGTAACGATATTTCTGGCTCATCAACAACAAACAGCGTGTTTGGTTTTGCTTTAAAAATTAACTCAAAAAATAATACTATTTGATGTTG
The DNA here is from genome assembly GCA_023250775.1 of Bdellovibrionales bacterium. Classification (GTDB taxonomy): domain Bacteria; phylum Bdellovibrionota; class Bacteriovoracia; order Bacteriovoracales; family Bacteriovoracaceae; genus GWA2-49-15. The sequence goes on along the minus strand of JAHFAA010000145.1, from coordinate 1,619 downwards.
TTCTCCTGAGGAGAGCTGCGCAGGGAGCAATCTTTCTTCTTTATTGTGCTGAGGGTGTATGCGAAAACCAAGCTCTCGATCAACCTTAAATATTTTATTTCCTAATTTATTCGCGACAATCTCTAAAAAGACTTGGATTTTCTCTTGTAATTCGTTAAAAACGGCAAGCTTCTGATTAACATCCTCGAGATATAGGGAAAGGACCGTTCTCTCGGTGTCTAAGAGATTCTTGTTTGGCAGAGGGATATTTTTCTGGGCATCTATCAGTCCTGCTTCGACTAATTTCTGAATCCTTTTATCCGTTTCGGTATACTTCGCCCTGATCTCTGTCTCGGTAATGTCAGTCCGGTGGCTCGGCGCTAGCAAGCGCTCGGGAAAAGATCTATCGTAGTTCTGCGCAATGGTTGCTTGCTCGGTCAGTTTCTTTAAAATTATTTCCTTCATTTGATCAGCATATATTTGGACAACATCTGAGGAAACGGGTTCTTCATTTCTCTGACGCCTGTTTATTGGATAATTTACCCTCAGAAGTCTTTGTGTTTTGATAAAATTCAAACTGATAGAATTTTGAATTTCTGCTAGCCAAGCAGGTTTTTCAATATTCAAAAAAAGATTTGGGAATTTCGAGCCATGCATTTTTAATACTTCAGTAAAACTATAGTGTTCGCCAGTGCTTCGATCAATCCACTCTCTTGGACCAATCCTAGACATGAATGGTAAGTACTCATCCACATCACCGGGCGAAATGGATGTCGTTGGAAGGTCCGAAGGAACAAGAATAAAAGCATCATGCTTGTTCTCGTTCAATGTAAATACTAGCTTGGTAATTATAGGTTCATGATCAGGAAGTTCTTTTCTCACAATGCCACGATACTGTTCTATTTCAAGAGTATTGTTGTTAAAAGCCAGAATCATTTTTTCAAATCTTGTATCAATTAAACATCCAAAATCTGAATTAAAAAATGCAGAAACAAGTTTTAATATAGTTGTCTTCCCGCAACCATTTGGGCCATGAATGAAGGTAATGCCAGATTCATTTAAGGGAATGATGTGATTTATGTTAGAATCGCCAAACAATTTCATGATTTTAATTTCTTTTAAATTAGTCACAAATTCCCCCCCCATCATGATTAATTCCAATATAACTCTATTAATTAACAATAAACTAATTGTATAATAATCACTAAATGTTTGAACGAAATCTTCAAAACAAGGGTTCCAGGTTCCTAATCGGAATTCAGTGCTCCCGAAACGCGTATCCGAGATTTTTTCCATTCAACCACAAACAACAAAATAGTGTTCGGTGCAATTCGGTGGAGTTCGAGGGGCTGTGGTACAAATGTGGTACACAATTTAAAAATTTAAGGCCAAAAAATGAAAAGGCCCCATCAATGTGGGGCCTTAACTATCGAAAATCTCTAACTAAATTTTTGGTTGCGGGGGCTGGATTTGAACCAACGACCTTCGGGTTATGAGCCCGACGAGCTACCAGGCTGCTCCACCCCGCGATAATTAGTCAGAATATAATGATATCGGGACAGTATGTCACGTCATATTTTTGGCGGGCCCAGATCATCTGCTGAACATCTGTAGAGCAAATTGCTTTACAACAGTGCGCC
>JAHFAA010000144.1 GCA_023250775.1 Bdellovibrionales bacterium | reverse complement strand
ATTGCCCACCATAAAATCCCAAGTCTAGGCCATAGGATGGCCTTGGGCCCCGCAGAGCCTCTCCCACCCCAAAAGACCGACCTGCGAACACGGAGTTTGCAGGCCGGTCTTTTCTTTTTTTTAGAATGCCCTAGAATTAAATAAATCACTAATCCTAGGGAATTTATGAAAAAGATTTTTTTGAGCATGTGTGCTTTAGTTTTTCTTTGTAGCAATGCCTGGGCCGGTAACGCCTACGTGCTACCGATTATCGCCACCCAAAAGGCCAATGCGGTTTTGCTCACCAACCCACCCTTACCTCAAAGCTATAACGAAAAAGGCACGCATAAAATTTCCATCATGCCGGCGTATATCAAGGGCAGTGGCGATGTCGTCGATCACTCAGAGTCGGGAGATTTCAAGCAAGTCGAAGACTATAAGGGATTGGGTGGAGCTGCTGCTGTTAGCTGGGCCTTCACCGACCATTGGGCGCTCTGGGGTTTTGCTTTTGGAACAAATCTTAATAAGGGAACTTTTAGCTACAACAGCCTAGGTGCCGGAGATCAAGAAAGCATCAGCAATTTTTCCGCTACAGTTTTCTCCCTCGCCGGTGGTCTCTCCTGGCAGTTTAAAGGCGAGACCCCGACTGATACAACCCTGACGATGTTTTTTGGCCCCTCTGTGATGAAGGCGGATGTGAAAGAAAGTTATCTTTCAAAAAATGGCCCTGGTGGTGCAACCATTTACGATCTTGACCTCTCAAGCTCTCCGTTGTTTTTAGGTTTTGCCTTTGGTGCCATGGCCAGCATTCCTGTCTATGAAAATTGGAAGTTTGAACCTTTTGCGATGATTTCGCATACCTTCGGCGCCTACCATGATTATAAAGTAGACACGATTCGAACCAATAATCCTGTCGGTGGTGGAGGTACCAACAACGCTTTAACCGGAACCGGCTGCGCCGATAACAATGCCCCAGTGACAACTCCGCATGAAATCCACTACGACACAAACACCTACGCCATCGGATTAAATGTCAAATATAAACCCTGGGATCTTGCTGTGAACATCACCGCTCCCTTCTTTCAGAAAGCAACTTCGACCAAAGATCGAGGCGATAGTATGGAAGTCAGTGATGTAGCGGTTTTTTCCATCACAAAAAGTTTTGGCGACTACAAACAATAATTCTGTATCTTCCGTCCAATAAAGAGCAGGGCGAGCAAGCTCAGCAACTCTAGAATGCCATCAGTGGTGCTTGGCCCGCCATTTTCTGAGGCACCGGCAGAGCAGCCGAACAGGCCCTTTTTTGTAGGAGCAGGAGGAGGCGTGGCGGCGGCAGTGGCAGGAGGAATTGGCCGATCAGGATAGAGGGTGCCCGGCAGCTGCAAGCTCGGATCACCGATAATGCTGAAGCTATTGATAATGTCTTTTTCATACTCACCAGTTCCCACACCTAACTTGGCCTGAGAGAGAATTTCACCTAGACGTGTGCCATCATAAGGAGAGGCGGTGATGGTTGAGATGCGCGAGAAGAAATTTTGCGCCAACTTTGCCTGGGCCGTAGGCGTCGTCTGAGCAGTGGAGCCGAGGAAGACAACCGCGCCACCATTTGGATTGAAAATTAATTCTTCCGCCAGTGAGACATAGGTTTTGTCGTCATCATAGTAATAGGCCGATTCACAACTCCAGGTCGCAACAATCGGTAAGCGAGTATTGGTCAGGGCCTTGGCATCATTGACCAGAAGAATATCTTCGCCATAGCGATCAAAGGCCCCGTGACCAAGCAGCGAAATTAAGAGAGGAGCGTTGCTAAATTCCGTAACAACCTTCTGATTCGTGGTGACCGCACCCAAAAGCGTGCGATCAAAAAGCGTATTGTTAAAGGCACTGGCAGAAGACATCATGCCCTGTGAGAGGCCGACAAAATTTTCGTTATAACCTTGTTCTGCATCAGCAAAGAAAGTCATCTTTCTTAAATTACTCGTCGGTTGTAAATCGCCACTTTCATAATTCAAAACCTTATTCACATAGGCCTTGATTTTGGCGGGGTCATTGCTTGGCAAGCGGCCGACCGCGATTCTTGGGAGATCGGAAGTGCTAGAGGAAACGAAATAATTGTCGCTTGAGAAATCAATAAAGCGACCAACGATCATCGGTGCTGGCGCAGTCTCCACGTCCATGGCCGATCGATCAACAGCATCGAGAAGGTCGATATTGTGGTCCAGTGGATCTGTCGTCGCATCACCTAAAATCAAAAGGAAACGCGGTGGTTTTGCCCATGCAGCAAGAGCACGGTCAATCATCATTCGAACCGCAGAAGATTTGACGATGCCATAGCTAAAATCGCCGTAAACTTGCTCGTAAGTCACCGTCATAACTTCAAGGCCCTGACTTCTTCTATGCTCAACCAGATCGCCAACGGCGGCGAGCAGATTTTCATGCCCGAGAATAATTAAGTCAGCGCGATTGGAAGAATCCTTTAGACTGGTGCTGATTCCCGCATTTAAGGAAAGCGCGGTTGGTTTTAAGAAAGCGCCATTTTGGGCAAAAGCAAAAACCTTCTGATTATCTTGATCGATCTCTCCATCAACAAAGAAATGGGTGGTGTAAGTTGTTCCACCATCAGGGGAAGAAATATTCATATTGCTCAACTTCTTCGGGACGAGGGGCGTGGTAATGTCGTAACCCAAAATCGAATTCACAGTGAACCCGCCGATCTCATGCACGCGCATGGTATCCGTGAGAGTGACCAGGCTTCGCCCTCCGGTGCTGGCCTTTCGGCCCTTATAAATTATTTCAACTTTATCCACCAACACTCGGTCACAATCTCCGCCAGTGGCACAATCCGGCGCAAAGGTTCCGAGAACTTTAAAGGCCAGGGTGTTGTTGCCCGTTACAAAGCGATCGGCCGGAACCTCGAAGGTGAGAACTAATCGACTGTCATCTTCAAAAATTACATCACCTTCTTCATTACCGGCAATGGACAAGGTCACATGGTGCTTCACAGGAGTCCCGAAAGTTCCAAGCTGGCCGCGAACGTGATAGTTGATAATCACATTGTCGATGCTGGTAGAATCAATCTCAGGAAGAGCTGTGGTCAAACTCAAAGTGTCATAGCCAGGATAGTTGAAGTACGAACCAAAGAAGTAATGGTCAAGGGTATCACCCAAAGTCACACCATCAATAAAGACTAAATTTTGCTCCAGCACTTTTGTATAAGTTGTCATAGTGTCGACTGAGACGCTCTGGCCGGTGGGGTCGGCATCTTGAGTGGCAATCCGCAAAGGCGCAGCACCTGTGCCAGTCACGTTGACAGGACTCAAGATCAATTCATTTTTCTTATCCTCCAGCGTCTGGGTAAAAGGTACATAGAAACGAAGAGTATCGCCGCTGGCAAAGTGGCCGTTTGCAGTATTGATCTCCAACGGAATTTCGCTGTCACCCAAATACAGTCTAAAGAGCGAAGTATCGGCGCCATTAAACGGCCCTTCAACCTGACTGTTGACCAAATCATCGTAGGCAAGTTGATAGAGGCCTCGCTCTTGATAATCAACCCGCAAAGTATTGGCGATGGCGTAAGGCCCGAGATTAGAACTTGGCGCAGGCGGTGCCACCTGCCAATTGTCGCCATCGAGTCCAATGTCCAAAATTATTTTGCTGGCATAACGAATGTTGTGAGTCACGGGATTTAGATTCAACGGATTAATTTTCAGTCTGAGATAAGTTCGGTTTCCTCCATGAATCAGCGCGCTCTGCAAGGAGTAGAGGGCGGTTGGATAATTACTGCTGGTGGCGTAAGTCGTGACATCGGGTGAATAGCTTGGAACCAATACTCCGCCGCCATTCAGCGAATAGCTTGGAGCTGGTGAAATTAAATGCCCGGCCAAAACAGACTCTGTGACTGAGGCGTGATTGACTTGCGCTGTCTCGGCAAAGCGCTGAACTTCAATCAAAATTTCTTTTTCCGAAAGCTCTGGTTTCCCAGCGGTGGTCATCTTGGAATAACCGGCCATGGCAACATCTTGATACGATCCATCCCACACACTGGCGCTGAAGGTTGGAGCGGGCGGAGAAATTTCAATTCGCAGCGATCGACTGGTTTGACTGTGAATAACCACGCCATTGCCAAGATCGCGATAACTTGGATTGGCAATCGTACTGGGACCGCTGCCGCCGCCATGGTCTGTGCCATTCGGATTGGTGCCTGAGTTTTCATCTCCTGCGGTTGCAGGGGCCGCTCCAAGTCCGGCAAGGGGTGTGGCCTGAACTGGGCCATGTAAAGTTTTTTTGCCCGAGATCTCGACGTCTTCCAAGTAGTAATAGTAGAACTTGCCATTCACCACATCCTGATCCACAAAACGATATTTGCCGTGATTGCTTCCCGAACTCATAAGATTTCGAATCAGCGTTTTGTTTATTTGCTGGAAGCGAGTGGCATCTTCACTCGTGCGATAAATATTAAAACCAAAATGATCGCGCTCAACATTAGTCGCCCAGCGAATATCAACTGCGGCGTCATAAGGAACGGCATTGAAGGAGAGCAAGCTCACGGCCGAAGAGGCGGTGGCCATGTTAATGGTACATCCACTGCTTGAAACTTTCGTCATGACATTAAAGGTTGGCTGACTTTCAAACCAGTCCCCACTGAATCCTGTGAAATCTATGCTCTGATTGTTACATCCGGTCGATGAAGCAACCTTGTACCCAGCACCACTGCCCGGTGTTCCAGCATTGGCAGGATTGAAACTATTGAAACCACCCCATACCCAGGCGACACGATCGGCGGTGGTGGGAATTGTTCCCGTGGTATTTAGTTGAATGGCCTTGACGGAAGAATAACTGGTGGAGAGATTGGTCAGCTGGCCGCCCTTTAAGTTTGTGACGGTCGTTGTTCCGCCAATATTGAGGCCATTGACATCCAAGTAATCAAAGTGGAAGCCAACCAAATCAACCGTGCCACTGGTTGCGGTGAAAGCATAAGATCCAGTTCCACCTTGAACCGTGACTTTTCCTTTATTAGAGGCATTTTGGGGGAAGCTATCGAGAGTTCCATCGACTTGGAATGTTCCACCTGAAACACTGATGGTTTGTCCGTTGCCGATTTCAAGTACGCCACCGCCGTCAACATCCATAGTTCCTTGACCGAGAGTTAAACCGTTGGGCAAAGTGAGTTTTTTGCCTGAAGCAATGTTCACGGTAGAGGTGCTGGATGACATTGTCAGCGCATTGATGACTAAGCTGGCATCACCGACATACACAATTCCCGTTCCGGTTTTGCTGATGGTTAAATTGGCCAGAGTCGTAGCAGAGCGAAGAGTATGATCACTATTAATACCACCATCTTTAATATAAAGATTTCCATTTTGGGTAAACGTTCCTGTGTTGGTAAAGTTACCATAGACATCCAAATTAATTCCAACATTCAAAGTCAAAATGCCGGTGGTGATATCAACGTTCTTACAGCTCGCAGTGCCTACCGAAATAACAGGGTCATTCGCCACATTGGGAATGGAGCAAGTTTTAGTCGAGTCGGGAATTCCATAAGTCCAGTTTCCGGCCAGCGCCCAAGCTGTGGAGGTCGCGCCCGTCCAAGTGGTGGTGCTGGGCGTATTAATGGTACCCGTACCAAGTGAAATGGGCGGCGATGTGGAAGCGGCGATGGCATAAGTTTGCGAGTTCACAAAATCACTGGCGCCATTTATTTTCACGCCCACAGTATTGGCATTGGTGGCGTTGGAAGCAATATCAAATTCCACATAGGCACATATTTTTGGTGGAGTGGTGACATGGGCGGGAATGGTTAAATTTCCTGCACCTAAAGTAAAGGTCACCTTGGCCGGCGATCCAGAGAAAGTTCCAGTGCCAATGAGTGTGCCACCTGTTCCAGCACAGGTAGCATCGTAATAGAGTCTCGTCTGAGCAATATCGGCCGCGGTGCCTGTTCCTGTCAGTGAAAGCGTCAGTGTTGTAACATCGGTATTGGAATATGAAGCTCCGGCCTGGGCCTGCTTGAAACCATATTTGCCCATCTTGTAAGTATTTCCGGCATAGAGCGGAGTTGGTGCCGTACTCTCTGCTGTAATCTCAATGGTATTACTTTGCCCAGACCAGGCAATAACATAACTCGGATCTATATCGAGGGTGGGGCCGGTCAGTGTTCCTGAATGGCTGGTAATATTCAATGTTCCCGCGGCCGCACCTGTCGTATCAATATTGGTGGTCAAGATGGCACTCGAACCATTGTGCTCAAACACCATATTGGATAAGGTGTTGCCAGGAATTTGCTGTTTGAGTTTGAGCAAGGTTGTTGAGTCGTGAACCGGATGAATGAAGGTGCCGTTTTGTAAATAGTTTGTGCCATCAATGGTTGCACCTGAGGCCACATTTTCAATCGAGACCCCAGTCGTATTTAGGTGATCAAAAATATAATATCGCGCCTTGATTGCGCCATTGACCACCACATTGTAGGCCGAGTTACTGGCGTCCGAGGTCATTTTGGAACTGTAAGTGGCATTGCCCACCATCTGCAAAGTTCCGCCAGTATCCACTGTTAGCGTTTTATTATCTCCGAGAGCAAGAATGCCTCCAGGCAAGATGTCGAGAGTGCAGCCAGTTTGAATCGTGAAATTCCCTTTGACTGTCAGCGTGGCGCCATTGGGAATGCTGAGCACTCCCTTGGTACAAGTCACATCTCCATTGATGGTCGAATTGACTCCCACCGTAACCGTATTATTTCCACCGGCCCCAGTATTGTTGATAATAACATTGCCTGGAAAGGCGGTGGCGAGTTTCAAGGTTTGATTGGAAGTGCCCTTGAAACTAATTCCCCCGCTGGTGGCATTGGTAAAATTAAAACCACTTCTCACGTCGAGAGTGCCATAAACTTCAAAAATATTTGACGTATTATTAAAATCCAAAGTTCCACTGGTGGTCAAAGTTGCATTGGCACAGGCCACAGGATTAGAGTCAACCTGGGTGATATTGGAACCCACTCCGATCTGACAATCGCGCGAAGAACTTGGGGCAATTCCGCCTGTCCAGTTTCCCGCCAAGGTAAATACATTGGACGTCACGCCACTCCAAACAGAGTTATTCGGGTTTGCTAGGATGGTATAGTGCCCTTCAAGAGGAGTACCTGAGGTGGCCGAGATTGAATAATTTTGAGAATTCGTGACATCACTTGCGGACAGAATTCCAAACTTCACCGTTTTTTGGTCGGTGGGGTTTGCGGTTGTCGCGGCGACAATATGAACACAGGCCTGCTGAGTCGACGAATTGGTCGACGCATCACCGGGGGCCAAGGTAATCGTCGCCTTTGGAGGTAGTCCGGTGAAGGATAAATCTGCCCCCAGCTGAGTATCAACGCCGGCATTGTAGTTACAATTTTTTGAGGCGGCAGCGTCCTTGTAGGCGCGAACATAGGCGAGGTCTGACATAGAGGCCGTACCCGTCATGGTCACAATAATTTGGGTAATGTCTGTGGAGGCACCCGCTTGAGTTAAGGTAAAAGAAAATTCGGCAAACACCACAGAGGTACTGGGAGCGAGAGTCGCTGTCGGTTCACCTGTCTCAGCATCGTTCGTAATAGAAAGTTCTGTGGGGGCGGGAGAACCCCAATTAATCATTCCGTTGGGATCAGTTTCAAAACCAGCACCGCCGACACTGCCTGAATAATTTGAAACAGCGACGGCGACCAAATTGTAGGCCGTGCCATTGATATTGTAGGGAGTGGCAACGGCATCATCGTTAAAAAAACCGAGGGAAGAAAAAGTTGCAGGGAGAACAGCGGCGGCACCAAGGGTGATGCCATACCCGAGTGTACGAATGCCACGGAATTCTCCGTTATCAAGCTGTGTAACCGTTCCTGTTATATTGAGACCTGTAACGGCCGTTCGAAGAATAATAAAGTAATTGGCGGTTAGAGTCCCTCCCATGGTCAAGGTAAACCACGAACTAGCATTGGCCGATGTAAGTTTCGCCGGATTTCCACTGGCACCGGCAAGCTGGAGAACCCCCGTTGACCCAACAGTCATGGTGATACCATTCGCAACGCGAACTTCACCACCTGCTTCAATTTTTAAATTCCCATTAACTGTCAGTGCAGCACTGGCCAGGAGTGAGCCACCATTTTTAATAACCAATGTGTGCCCGGCCGGAACCGTGAGGGCGCCACTTACCGTAGTATCTCCCTCTATATATGTTGTTCCACTATTCGCCAGAGTCAGAGTTGAAAGAATTCGAAAACTATTTTTTAATGTGACAGAGGTGGTATTAATAATTTTCAAGCTACGAATATCATCCACGGCCTCAAATGTTTGGGGTGCCGCTCCCCCCATGATGAAGGTTGAAGTTGCATTGGTTATACTCAATGTATTTGAATAGGGCGCTTGAAAATAATCCCCTGTCACCGTCAGATACCTGGCCGCCGTAACTCCCGTCAACGTCCCCGAAAGTACATCGACACAACTGACAACTGCGTTTGCACTAATATTAGGGCTCGTGCCGTTGTTGATAATAACCACATTTTCCTCGGCGGTATCGGGAACATTTGCTCCTGACCAGTTGGCGGCCGTTTCCCACGTCACGGTTGAGCCGGCCCAAGTTCTGTCGT
>JAHFAA010000553.1 GCA_023250775.1 Bdellovibrionales bacterium | reverse complement strand
ATAGACGAAAAGAAAGGTAAGTGAAGTGGCCACGTGCCAGAAGGCGTGGCCAGTGAAGATATGATTGTCGGGATTGCACCAAACTTTTGTGATGTCGAGCCACCACACCACCCAGGCAATTAAGAAGGTCGCCACCATGGCCTTGAAGTAAAAATAATTGGCCTTCACTTTTGCTTTAGAGAATAAATAAAGTTCCATCAAAGCGCATCCGGCAAACTGAATTCCAAAAAGCACCACACCCAATTTTTCAAAATAAAAAATCAGTCCCATCGAAGTCAGCATGAGGGCGACATACATCTGAATCATGGATTTTCTGGGGATGCCCCAGAGACGGCGCGAATTGTAGACGATGCCGGTGGCGGTAAACATAATCATGGACGAAATATCCAGCCATTCACCGACGAAAGTCGCCGTGGCGTGATAGAGACCGGAAAAAATGCCTAAAAATTGTGCCACGATTCCGATGGCCATAAGATGGGGGCGATTTTCCTTACGCGCCAGATAGATGACGTAAAGCCCAACCACCACAAAGGCAAGATTGGACCAGGTTTCGGCCGGTTTCACGATCCAGGCGCAAAGCTTGGCCTCACAAAAATCTAAATGTCCGGGTTGAAACTGTGACCAGGGGCACGCATTTGGTTCCATAATAAATTGTCGCGAATTTTTTTATGAAAGTATACTATGATAGCGTGCATTCACGGAGGTTTTATGGCGAACGATAAATTTAAAGTATCACAAGATGAAGTTAAGAAATTGAAGGCCCGTCCAACCAATGAAGAGTTACTTGATTTGTATGCGCTTTATAAGCAAGGAACCGAAGGTAACGTCAAAGGCGATCGCCCTGGCATGTTTAATTTAAAAGAACGCGCCAAGTTTGATTTTTGGGCCACCAAAAAAGATATGAAAAGTGACGACGCTCAAAACAAATATGTTCAGCTCGTCGACACTCTGATTAAAAAATACGGGAAGGCCTAAAGTCCTTGGACAGATGGTAGAATTTTGGTGTCGATCTGACCTTGGGCCGCACCTTGTTTCGAGAAGCTAACCTTGTTGATGGTCAGACCAAGGCTGATAAAAAGATCAAGCTGATCAAATTGAATCGAGCGATCATCTAAAGCGACATCGGCCTGCATGTCTTTATTGATTCGCGCGGCAAAACTGAGTTCATGAAAATCGTTGGGTGAGCTATCGAGGCGACTTAAGTTGCGCAAAAATCTCAGAGTAATGTTGTAACGAGATTCCACACTGTCAGTCAGAGTTTGCACTACATGGAGAGACATAATGGGGCCTTTTCTGATCAGGTCGATGCCCATATCTTCCTGGCTGAGCAAAATACGTCGCGCGGTCGAGAGTTCTTCATAGGTAAAACTGCTGGAAGAGCCAGATTCATCACGATAATTAATAAAGGCCACGGTTCCAACTTTATCAGGAAGCAAGCCGGCACAGATCAGGCCATTGGCATTGACGACTTTAGCGTGAATTAAAACTTTGGCCAGGGGAATCCATTTGAATTCGGGTTTATCTTCGGGTGCCTTTCCGCATGGAGCAATGGTGCCGGCGAAGGCGGTTAGAGAAAACAAGAGCGAGAAAATTAAGAAGGCCAATTTCATAGACATTCTCCTGCATTGAGTTGAATGCCAAGATTCAAGCAAAGAATGTGAGAGGAGACAAGGGATTCTTATTCGCGCTCTTTTTTCTTCTGGAAGTACCCCAAATCATAGGCGGGGCTTTCTTTAATTTTCAGGCGGCGCTTATTATATTCCTGGGTGGTTTTGACTGAGGCGTGGCCCACATCAGAAGACACTTTAAGTAAGTCTACACCGGCCTCCAGGGCCGAACCTATATAACTGGCACGCGCAGAGTGGGCCGAAATGCGATGGGTGAGTCCGGCAATTTTGGCAAACTTATTGATAATGTAGTCAACTGAAGTGGCGTTGAGTGGGCGACAGAGTTCTCCCGGTTTGATGGGATTTTTGGTGGGTTGAAAAAAATAATCTTCAGGATGAATTGGGCGACCTGATTCTTGCATCCATTCGATGTATTCATCCATAATGCGCGCACATTCAGGGTGGAGGGCCTTGGTTAAATATTTTCCGCCTTTGGCGCGCACTTCAACAATGGGAGCTCCGTCGAAGATTTTATAATCTTTGCGTTTGAGATAGAGCAGTTCCGATTTCCGAATGCCGGTGGAAAAAAGTAAGTATACGATGGCCTTGTGGAGGGGTTGGGACGGGCCCTTTTGTTCGAGCGCCATAAAGAGTTCTTTCACCTGCTCATCGGTCAGGTCATTGGTGGGGTGGAGAACTTCTTGGCGAGGCCTGCGGATACTGTTGACCGGGTTATGGTCCTTGATTCCTTTCTCGACTAAAAAATCAAAAAAACTTGAGAGCGCGGAAAATTTTCGATTGATGGTTTTGGGCGCGAAATCTCCCTCTTGTAACCAA
>JAHFAA010000143.1 GCA_023250775.1 Bdellovibrionales bacterium | reverse complement strand
CTCTGTGGAAGTTGTCCAAACACTCAGGTCAAGATGTCGCGTGCGCAACTTGCCACGCTGCTGTTCAAAAAGGCTTGCCGACCTCCGAAACTTGCATGGGCTGCCATAAAGACATTAAGAACATGCTTGAAAAATTCTCTCACCATCCAGTTATGGAAGGTAAAGTTGCCTGCTTCGACTGTCACAATCCACACGGCAACGAGAATCGGAAAATGATTCGTGCCGGAAGTATCAATCGCCTTTGCGAAAAATGCCATGCTGATAAAAAAGGTCCATGGTTGAACGAACATGCACCGGTGGAAGAAAACTGTCTGACTTGCCACCAGGTTCACGGAAGTAAATTTAGAAGACTCCTTGTGGATAAAGAAGTTTCACTCTGCACGAGCTGTCATATCTATTCAGGAGCTAATACTCATGGTCGATCGACTGCAGATGGTACAGGTACCTATGCACGGATGAGAGTACTTACCGTTGGAACAAAGGCAAGTTTTTCTCGTACGCTGAACCGCGGATGCGTGAACTGTCACTCTCTGATTCATGGTAGCAATGCCCCGAACGGTGATGCCGGTGACAAGTATTCAGGGAAATATTTTACACGTTAATCAATAAACAGGGATGTATTTATGAATAACAAAAGACAATTCAAAATAATATTGCTCAGCGCTTTGACTCTTGGTTCTTTGTCCGCCCACGCTCTTCCGGTGAAGGGCAGTGCAGACCTCGGGGTACGCAATGTAAGTGGTCACGACAACAGTGCAAAGTTTAAAGAATATCGCGATTTTAATACAGTGTTTGGAAGTGCCAACGTGCTGTATGAAAAAGAAGATACTGGATATTTTACCGAATTTACCGGTGAGAATATCGCATCTTCAGAACAGTCTTATGATTTGACTGGTGGGAAGCTCGGTTCCTTTAAGTATGGAGTTAGCTATGATGAGATAACCCACAATACGACCTTCGGTGCTTCTTCGGTCTTCAACAATCCAGGCTCGGCGGAACTGACCGTTGACGCTAACATGAAGCCTGCCACCGGCTCTGGTACAGGTTGGTTGGCCACTCCTGGCGTATTCACAGGCTATGATTACAAGGTTGAGCACAAAAAAACTGAAGCCATGATGAGTATGAATTTTGGAGAGAACTTATTTGGCGAACTTTCCGCTTCGAGAAAAACCACCAAAGGCTTACGCGCCATGGGTATTGAAACGAGAAGTGCGGGAGCCACACAATTTGCCGAGCCAATGGATTATGTTACCGATGATATTGGGCTGACCGCTGGATTCAGAGGAGAAAATTTTCTCGTAACATTGGAAGGCGCTTTAGTAAAATTTAATGACAAGAATGATTCTCTCGGTCTTGAAAACTTCAGAACAGATGTCACGGTTAAGGAACGCGTGTCTCTTCCACCGGATAACAAGGAAATTGAAGGAACTCTCAAGGCGACTTATTTCGGTCTACCACTTAATTCTGCCGTGAACGTGTCCATGGGCCGTTCAGTGCTGACCAACGAGATTTCTCCATGGATGAGTGTTGAATCAGCGGCCACGACCTATCGGGACATCGTCATTACTTCCGCTGATCAAATGTATAAAGGAAAAATTGTTCACACTGACCTTGCTTTCTCCGCGACAAGTGAGCCCATCGATGGGTTGAATGCCAAGGCCTATTACAAGTATTCACACAAGAAAAATGAATCCAATGAGATGGATTTTGCCTTCAAGGGAACTGGACCAGGGGTACAAACGGACCGTTTCTCATACGGCAAAAATACTGCCGGTGTGGATTTGGGCTATTCCAAGCTACCTTTGAGTACAAAGCTTGATGTTGGCGCGCAGATTGAAGATGTGACCCGCAGTGAGCGAAGCGATAGTGGTGGTAATAAGGATAAGTTGTACTATGCCCAAATCAAAAATAACTTTTTTGAATCTGTGACACCAAAGATCAAATACGAATACCTGAAACGAACTGGTGATAACTCTCTTGGTAACGCTGGAACTGGAACTGGTGATAGCCTTTATCTTTTTCGTTCTTTTCGTCGCTTCGACGTGGCCTCTCAAAATCGTCATGTTGGAAGTGTGGGCGTAGACTACTCACCGATTGAGGCGTTGGATGTTGGTCTTGAAGCTAAGTATAAGACTTCGGAATACCCAGAATCTTTGCTTGGTGTGAGTGGGACATCGTCGAAAGAGTTTGCTGTTGATGTGACCTATACTCATGCTTTGGCAACCGTTTCACTATTTGGTGATTATGAAAAATCGTCGCATAAAACTAAACGCATCGTTGCTTCGACGAACTTTGATCCAACCGTCCCAACGAATGGTACCAACTATGACTTTTCCACGATAACAAAAGATACCACGACCACTTACGGTGCTAATGTTACCGTCCCTGTTATTAAGGACACGCTTGTGGTCGATCTTGGGGTCTCTCGTGAAAAAAGTGATGGTGCCTATGAATTTACAACAGATGTAGGTTCTTTTACTGACATTCAAAACTGGGGTGACTACACCAAAACTCAAGCTACGGCCGATGTGAAGTATACCTACAACAAAGATTACGATGCCACTTTGGGGTATATGTATGAAAAATTACAGTACAGCGATATCAGTGTCGACGGAGAAGAAGGCATGAGAAAAGGCTGCTATGCCAGCGCGACTGTTACTTGTGCCACAATCTGGCCTGGTGATGGTTACATGACCGATTCTAATTACAACGTGAATGTAATTTACGGAAAAGTAACCGCTCGTTTCTAAGAAAATTTTTCGATCGTTTTATCAAAGAGGGAAAGGAAACTTTCCCTCTTTTTTTTTAAAGGCAGATAGTATTAGTCGGAAAATCAAGTTGAGAAAAAACATGGAATTTTTTCATGACACAAAAATGACAATTCCCTAAACTATTAACATCATAGATTTTTTAATGACCGTAGCAACGGTTTTTGACGGGTAAGATCTTTTGTTAAATTCCGTTGCGTTATTTAGGAGGCTCGTATGGAGTTTGTTCGAAAATGGTTTTTATTATTGCCGATGGTTTTACTACTGCTGTGCTACTGTAATTTCTCAGCGGCAGCCGATCCTGCTGCCGCTCCCGCGCTACCAGGAATCGCGGCAAAATGTAATGAGTGCCATGAGCTGGCCGTTTCAAGGTTTGAAGGTAGTCACCATGCTAAAGCGTGGGTTGGCTCCGACAGAACTTGTACTAACTGCCACGGAAATGCCGACACACACATGTCTGCTGGTGATGGCAAAAATATTATTTCTTTCAAAACGAAGGATAAGGAGCTGAGAGAAGGACTTGCGGCACAGTGTTTGACTTGCCACAATACCACCGCTCATCTCGCCATGTGGAATATTGGAGATCATAAGAAAAATGGCGTCACCTGCGTTGACTGCCACAACATCCACGTCCCCGCGACTCAGAGAATACCAACTTCTGAAACTTGCTTAAAGTGTCATAAGCAAGTTGAAAATGATTTGAGGAAACAATCTCACCACCCAATCCTAGAAGGAAAAGTTGGTTGTAAAGATTGCCACAATCCCCACGGGACAACAAATAAGCATCAACTGAAAGCTCCGACAACAAATCTACTTTGCTACAAGTGCCACACCAATAAGCGTGGACCATTTAAGTGGGAGCATCCTCCTGTTGAAGAAGATTGTTTGATTTGTCATAACGCCCATGGAAGTAGAAATGATCGGTTACTGAAAAAGAAACTGCCTAGTCTTTGTATTGATTGTCACGCCAACCGAAGCGGTTCAGGTACGGTATTCGGTCACGAAGATGGTCTAAATACTTATTCTGCAGGCAGAGGCTGTGCAGGCTGTCACTCCAAGCTACATGGTGACAACAATGCAGCTAAGGGCAAGACATTTGTATACTAAGAAATAATAACAGAAGAGGATTATTATGAAAAAATTATTAATAGTTTTAAGTGCATGGATGATGCTTTTGCCTGCGGGACTGACGGCAAAAGAGACTTTTGGTTTCGTCGATTTAGGTAATAACTTTAGAAATACAGATGCAAAGAATGCTTCACCTTTCTTAAAGTTCCGAGACAAAAACTCAACGGTTAAGGGCGACGCAGCGGTTTCTGTCTATGAGCCTGGGCGGTATTTCGACGTGCTCTTTAGCGATATTGCGCAGGATACTGCGGAATACGGGCTGAGTGGTGGGAAATACGAGAAGTATTCCTATAAGTTTGGCTACAATGGTATTGTCAATAATTCGACCTTCGGTGCAAGAACACCCTATGCTCTGAGAGGTACGACCCTTGTTTACGGAGTTGGAAGTGGTAGCGGTAGCGGTAATTCAAAAAATACCGACTTGGATAATTGGGGGACTATTGACTACTCCAAAGAGAATAAGAATTTATACGCCGACGTAAAGTACAAATTGAATGAGAATATGTACTTTGGTCTTGATGCCAATAAGGTAGCCTCGTCAGGAATTGCTCCTCGTTATCGCTACGGTTATCAGGTAATCGATGAAGATACTACCAACGTCGCTTTGGAAGGTGGCTTTAAAAGCGATATCTTCTTTGCCTCTCTTAAGGGAACTCTAAGTAAGTTTGAGCAAAACATAACGACCTATAAGGCTTACGCTGAAGGCATCAACGTCGATGCCTATGGCACTGGCAAGCAAGGGTCGTATCAACTGGTCAACGATCCATCGAATGACTCACTCACTGTCGAACTCAGTTCCGCCCTTTACAATCTTCCACTCAGTACTACAGTTGCGTTGAATGTTACGCGCACTAGTAGCACAAGTGAATCTAATATGAGTGATGGGCAACCTCCTGGTGGTTATGCCAACTATGGTGCTGGTACTGCGCCTAATCCAAATCTTATTGCGGCACTTTTGACCGGAAGTGGGGGGGATGCGCTTGCGACCTATAAGGGCGATCACACCTACTTGACAGGAAATGTAATCGTTAAATCCAACCCGATTTCAAGTCTCAATACGACGCTTTATTACAAGTATTTGGATAAGAAAAATGAGTCGACACACTTCTATAGTTCAGCTAAAGGCGAGAGCGAGAATTTCGCTTACGACAAGAAGAACATGGGGCTTGATGTTGACTACAAACTTCCCTTGAGTACTAAAATTTCTGCTGGGTATGGACAGTTGAAGATAAAGAGGGAAGATCGTGGCGATGCTGCCAAGACCGACGATAAGGTCATCAGCGTGGGCCTCAGAAACGATGCTTTAGATTTTATCAGTGGTGGAGAGAAGTATACAAACACCAAAAGAGAATCAACCATGGGTGATGCGGCCACAGAAGGATCTGGCCCAACAGATTCAGCGTATATCGAGCGATTCAATCGGCGCTTTGATGATACGGATAAAAAAGAGAAGCGCCTAACAGCTACTGCTGATTTGGCAATTCTGAGTGACCTTGATGTCACCCTGGAATATAGCTCTGTTAAAAATGACTATGACAAAACCACTATAGGTCGGCTAAGTGATGACAGATCTATCATTTTTGGCCAGGTGGACTATGCATTGTTTAGCTGGATGAATATCTCGGCTTTCTATGAGAGGGAGAAAGTTCAATATTTATCCAAACAACGTGCGATGGGTACAGGTGCTGGTTTCTCATATGACCCAGGCGCTGCTGCTACTGCGACCACCTACAACTACGACATTACTTATGACGATAAGGTCGCCACTTACGGTGCCGCTCTAACCATGAAGTTCATGGATGAAAAGCTGAAAACTACTCTTGGTTATGAAAAGCAAGATGGCGATGGAAACCTGAATAATGCAATTCAGGCAGGAGGCTCTACGACTGAAGGTCAACCAATTTCAGATTTTGGCGACTATGTGCTGACGAGAATAAAGGCGAGGTTTGATTACGAAATTAGTCGCGATGTTTCTGCAGGATTGCGTTACACTTACGAACGGTCAAGGTGGGAGGACTCCATGTGGAAGGTCCAAACTGATGGATCGTCATACACGTACGATAGCGCTTACGCGGATGTAAATTACGTTGCTCAAGAAATTTTTGCTTCTGCTTCGTATAGATTCTAAGTACGGGTTAGAAAAGAATTTTTAAAAAGCGGGCCTCTTTGGGGCCCGTTTTTTTTGAGGTTGCTGCGAATATTTTAACTGGGATATTTAAAGCACCGATTAAGGCACTTATTTGCACAGCTGGGCCAGATCGCCGCCATCGGCGCCGGCCTTTATCAAAAGACAAATGATCTGTTTTATTTCTGAGGCCTGAACATTGTAATCATGGGCCACGCGCGCCGGAAGGGTCAGTCCGTTCATATCCAAAATTTTTGCATCAGCACCTTTGCTCAAAAAAAGTTTTACTAAATCAAGTTGGGCATTGGCACTCGCCATCAAGAGTGGCGTTTCACCATTCATGTTCATGCGATTGACATCCGCCCCTCGCTGTAACAGTTTTGCCGCAATTTCCTTATGAAATGGTCCGTTCGCATTATGGGGAAGGGCGATTTTCGCCAACAGTAAGAGGGGAGAGTTCCCATAATTATCGCTTTCATCGGCGGCCGCGCCGGCGTTTAGAAATAGATCCAATTTGTTCTGATCGTATTTATAAAGATTGTATTTATTGACGTGATAGTGGAGCGCAGTTCGTCCGTCGGCATCCTTCTGATTAACCTGCGCTTTCGCCGTTAAAAGGTATTTAACAATTTTTCTATTCTTGCTGCCGCTTAAAAAAAACCAGCCTCGCAGTGGTGCTTCGGCCGCTGCCATAAGAGCGGTTTTGCCATTTTCATCTGCGGCATCGACTCCTAACTGCTTGGTTAGTTTCTTCACTTGCGAGATTTTTTCTGCTCGAATGGCCGTAAACATATCCTGTATCGTCGCGCTTTGAGCGCTCACAGAGATAAAAAGGAACGATAAACAGGCCAATTTAAAGTAGTTAACCATATGGCCCAGAGTCTACCCCATTTATAGCGCAGGCCAATAATAAACTGGCTTTTATGTAATTATTACAGGCCATTAGGCCGTTTGCCGTCATGTGTGGAGCGATGTGTTACACTTCCTCAGCTTTCAGCATCACGAACGGAGGAACCATGTCAAAACTACTAGGTAGTTTCAAATTTATTGTGCTCACAACTATGCTCATGATCATTCAGGCGGCCATCGCCGAGAGTACCGTGCATGAGGCCCTCTATGGTTACCTCACTAAATATAAAGGTGAAGTCTTTGCCTCGAGCAACTGGTACATCAATGCCAGTCCGATCTCCGAAAAAATAGGCACAGTTTTGCTTGAAGATTTTCAGGATTCAAAGTTTGAGCTCGATGGAAACAAGTTAATCTTAAATTTGAAGACCGAAGGTGTAAGAGTCGAAGTCGCCA
This sequence comes from Bdellovibrionales bacterium, assembly GCA_023250775.1. Taxonomy (GTDB): domain Bacteria; phylum Bdellovibrionota; class Bacteriovoracia; order Bacteriovoracales; family Bacteriovoracaceae; genus GWA2-49-15. The sequence continues at coordinate 1,282 of JAHFAA010000143.1, read as the reverse complement.
CCATCGACGAGAGTATTATTGCCAGTCTAGTAGAAGGCGAGCGTGCCCTTGTTCAAACCAAGGAAAATCTCTCCTTACAATTAGTGGCCCAAAAGGCACGTCCTACCTTTACAATGGGATGGGGCTGCGGCATCACCGGTTGTTCTTTTAACCCCAAAGCGGGAATCAAGCGTTCGTACCTCTTTGAATTAATTCTTGCTGATGGGCAGCTGATTTGTGTCAATCAAGGATATCAGTCAGAGTGGCCTAAGTTTTACAGTGGGAAATGTGTTCAATAAAGGCATCTATTTCTTCGGGAAGTCTTGCTTAAATTCCGGGGAATTGACCCTCATGACTTGGGCCTTTAGGAAGGTTTCCCAATTTAAAACCACTTTTTGAAATGCTGTTAAGCTTTTGCTGTAGCGATAAATCAAAATGTGATATTCGCCCTTGGAATTTTTGGCATTAAAATAAAGGATCTGATCGTTCTTGGGAAGCGGGGATACAGCATCGACCCCTTTTTGCATTTCTAGCCAGAGACGCTTGAGTTGAAACAGTCGATCAATTTGACGATATTTGGTCTTGCTGATGATCACCATTTTTGATTGTGACCGATCGCCTTTCCAAATAGTCGCGTGATATTCGGGCGAATCATCTTCTGTCGTTGATGGAGTTTGGTCGAGGATCACTCCGCAGGCCAGGCGACTTTGAGGACAATAAGTGATGAAATCGTACACCCCTGGAAGATTTTCGGCGCAAGCGAAGGAACCTAAGGTCGCAACAGCAATGATGAGGACGATTTTTTTTAACATACCCACACATATTGCCTCAGAAAAGATCAATATTCAAATTCTCCGACTATTTGCTTCAGGAAAAAATGATCATCTGGGTGAAATACTTTGCTCTGTTACAATAAAGTTATGACACGACATAAATCGTCGACTCAACTGAATACGCAGTCTCGCTATGATCGCTTTCACGAACTCAATGGCTCCCATCCCATTATGGATGCCGTTCCAGATTTATATGTGAATTATAAGGCGCGCACTCGTCACAAAGGTAAGGTGGCGTATTTTAATTATAACTTGGGTTCCGACATGGGTCTGATTGCGAATAATCATGCTCGCACTCTCAATCCAGAATTAGAAAAAGAACTTTTGCATACCTTCGGTCTATTTATTATCAACGAGTACGACAACATCCATCAGGTCAAATACCCTGAGAATGAGATTCGTCCTAATCATTATATGGCCACGCGCTATCTACAACTTCAGCACCCCTCAAAAACGGGCAAAACTTCAGG
>JAHFAA010000142.1 GCA_023250775.1 Bdellovibrionales bacterium | reverse complement strand
CGGTCGCAGTTCCGAAGATCGAAGAATCTTTTGGATGGCCTCGGCCAGATCATCAGTCTTTTTCGGATTGACGTACAAAGTTTTCGGCCCGCCCGCCTCTGGAAAGCAAGACCCTTCAGAAGTCACGACTGGGCAACCAGAAAAAAGGGCCTCGACAATCGGCAACCCGAATCCTTCAAAGAATGAAGGATAAACCATGACCAGGGCCTGTTGATAAAAATGCGGCAGATCTTGATGAAGAACATTTTCTAAAAAATGAGCGCGATTTTCAAGTCCATGCTCACGCAATTTGGCCTGCATTAACTTTTTATAAGCGGCACCCTTTCCGATAAAAACGAGATCAAGATCTTCCTTGAGACACTTGTAGGCCTCAATAAGTCCTAATTGATTTTTTCGTTCTTCGAACGCCCCGACAGAGAGAATAAACTCTTTTTGGATTCCATAGCGTCGAATAACTTCGTTATTTTCGGTCTCAGGATGGCCGGCATAAAAGATCGGATCGCAGCTTTGATAAGCAACAACAATTTTTTGCTCGGGGGCCTTAAGAATCTCCATTAAATCATTTTTCGTTTGCTCACAAATTGCCAAAATCAAATCGGCTCGCTCAATGGAATGAGTGAATTTTCTGAAATAGATTTTGCGATCGATCCAGGGAAAAAACTCCGGGTATCGCAAAAAAATCAGATCATGCATGGTTACGACACACTTGGTGCGGGCCTTTACAAAGGGGGGCAATTCATGACTTAAACCATGATAGATGTCGAGATCTTCATGCTTGAGGTCGCGCGCCAAAAGAACACTTCTCCAAAGCGAAGGAACAGTTTTTAAAATTCCTTCAGGGCCGACAATTTTGAAATTGGCATGAGTGCGCATAAAGGCATTGGCGCGTTCATCTTTGAATGGTGGGGTGAACAGAACATATTCATTTTCAGGAAAATATTTGGCCAGGCCATCCAACAAAGTTCGTGAGTAATTACCTAGACCGCGAAAATTATGAAACGCCCTCTTGGCATCAAAACCGATTTTCAAGTTATGTCCTTCAAATTCCGTTTAAATCGACAAGTACGCGCAAAAGAAGATGGCCACCAAAACTAAAAGAAAATTTTGGAGCGTGATCCAGCACAAGGTGAACATAGAGAGTGACGTGTCTATTATTTTTCAACATCTGCTTCCAATTCCCCTGATGAACTGTCATATCGAAACATTTTCCAGCGCAGCCAAGATCACTCAGACCTTTGTAATAACTCAAGGCCAAGATGGCGCCTTGGTAACGCTCAGGCAAGGTACCACCATCGACCAATTCTTTACTGTGTCCATCTGTCACAGTCCCTGTCGGCACAACTATTGGGGCAGAGGCCCCAGAGGTGTCATCTATTTTAATGTAAACTTCAAGCGATTTTATAAAGGAAAAACTGGGTGCCGGACCGCCCTCATTATCAAGTTTGGCATCTTCATCCATGACGATATGAACATTTTGTAAAAAAACTTCTTTCACAAAAGCAAAATCGACACCATCCAGATCTTTCAAATCATAATCAATAGGATCAAGATCAAGCACACCCGTTTGCCCACGTTCGATGCTGACATCAGCAATCATTTCGGCCAGTCGACGAAAGGCCCCGCCAATATGATCGATACTTCCGATGGTGCGAAACTCGTCTTGAACTGGAACACGCTGAATGGGGATAAAAAAGGTAAGAGGTGAACCACGATTCACTTGATCTTCGAGACGTTCGACCTGGAATGCTGGAGTGATTTTCTCTTGTGTAACACAACTAATACTGAAGCTTGCGAGAAGGATGCTGAAGATTGCTGTAGAAAACAAACGCATATAAATAAACTCGCATCATCAAGTCAGGTTCTGGGAATAAATGCCCGTGGGCCACTTATACCAGACTTCTCACTAGATAGGACTCCCCCATGAAAAATTATCTGAATATTATGCTTTTTTTCGCAGAACGTAAATACCTGTTTTCACACTCCCCCTTTGGGGGGCAGTAGATTTTAATAAGACACCTTTGAAAAAAATGCATACTTCCTTCATTTATATGAAAAGCGATGGTCTTTAGGGCATAATTGCGCAATGCAAAAATTGCGTCTTTTCTCTCTCTTATTCTTGGTCCTTTTTCAAATACCAAATGGGGTTTTCGCTGCCTATTACGACACACTTCCTAAAGGTGTTCGCGCCGCTGTGGTAAGACAGATCACCACCGACAATATCAATTCCTCCTTTACCGGGAATCAGCAGGAAAAAGAATATTTTCTTAAGTTGAGCTTAGATGCTCGTGCACTCCAAGGAGCTCAGCAGATTTTTTCCACTTATCTCGATGCGCTAAGGGAGCAGTCACCTGCCGCCTACGATGCCCTCCAATTAGGGGAATATGAAATCAGTGCCAAGGCAAAAGTCGATATTCAAGGTTTCGGCTTGGCCTATGGTCTCACAGACCGTCTCACCACCTACATTAGCTTTCCCTATTTTCACGCCAAGGTGAACATCAATATGGTGCGAACCAAAGGCAATAATAACGAAGAAGTGCAAAGACTGCTGAAGGCCAACAACAGCGACCCAAATACTGTTTCGACTGTCAGCTCGATTATTGTCGGAGTGACCAATAGTCTTCCCGATGCCAGTGGTGGCGTCATTCAATCTGCCGTGGTCAATTACTATGGCTATCGCCCAATTGGTAATTGGGAGGGCGAAGGATTGGGCGATACGGAGATTGCTAGTATTTACCGTCTAACTGACTGGGCCGATGCGGGTCTGGCAACAACGATGGGAATTGTTCTTCCCACTGGCCGCACGGATGATCCCGATATTATCCAAGATTTTGCCTTTGGCGATGGACAGTTTGACGTGTTCAGCGAATTCGGTGGAGGTTTTCGCGCTGGAGTGAGCAACTGGTATAGCGACTCATCACTGCGATACACCTTCCAAGCTCCTTCAACTAAAACTCTGAGAGTGCCAGATTCCTCTGACTATTTGCTGGGAAGTAAGAAGGCGACCTTTTACGAAAAGCTGGGCGATAAGATAGATTTTTTCGCGGGAGAAACTTACAAGTTTAACGAAATGTTCAGCTCGACCGCGTCGTATCTCTACAACTACACCTTCGAATCAAGATACGATTCACCCTACAAGGATGCCAACAAAATTCTCGAAAAAGATACGGCCAAGTCCTCTCATGTTGGCAAATTGGCCGTGGCCTTTTCAACTGTTGATTTGTTTAAGAAAAATAAATTTTTTGCTCCGATCTCAGTCAGTGTGAGTGGACAAAAAACCTTACGCGGTCAAAACGTTCCGAACTACACTCGTTATGATTTTGAATTACGACTTTTCTTCTAGTGGTATTCCGGCCAGATCAATTTTCCTTCCTCTTCTTGAATAAGATTAAAAGGATCTTTCGCCAAAAGCAGATGGCCGTCTAAGTCAAAATAATCGGCCAAACAGGCCAATTGCATGGCCCAGGAAATTCCCAAGCTTGTTTCAACCATGCAACCCAACATGGTTTTGAGTCCTAGCGCACGCGCCGCTTTGAGCTGTCCCATGGCCTTGAAAATTCCTCCACTTTTCATGAGCTTGATGTTCACACCGTGGAAACGATCCTTGTAGAAGGAGGTAATTTCCTGATGGGTGACTGATTCATCGGCAAAAATTGGGAAGGGTGATTTTTCTTTGATCAGTAAATAATCATCGGACTGTTTCGCGGGCAAAGGTTGCTCAATAAATTGAATCCGCAAAGATTTCAAACTCTCGGCCACTTTTAAAAAATCCTGAGCATTGGAAAAGGCCTCATTAGCATCAACACGAATCCAGCCGGAATAGACCGAGGCAAGCGCATTCACACGCTCATAAACAGCTTCGCTATCCGTTTTAATTTTTAAAGAGCTAAAACGAGTTAGGTTGCGTGTTTTCACAAATTCAGCAATTTCTGCAATCGGCATTATGGGAAGGGTAAAAGAAGTATTCACGGCATTGATTTTTTTGAGGCGTAAAAATGTGGGAATATCTTTACCCACAAATTGGGATAAATATTGAATAAAGGCCGCCTCCAAACCAAAGCGCAAAGAGAGCGGCATATTTTCCATGGTCGCCATGTAGTCTTGGAATTCTTCCATGGTATGCCATTCGGGATTCCATTCTTTTTGAAAAAGGGCAAAGGCCTCTTGGGTGGCGGGGGCGCTTTCGCCATATCTGGAATTAAAGGCCACCTCACCACGTCCGGCAAAAGCCTTCATACTACCTTTGCCTTTGGCGTGGACAATAAAATTGATTTTCTCAGTTGAGGAATTTCTGGCTATTTTCCAAGTCAGATTGAGGGGCAAGGTGATTTGTTCTAATTCGAAGTACGCCACCAAAATATTATAGGACCAAAGAAAGTTTTTCGCATTATAATATTAAATATGCTCAAAAAGGAAATAATCACACGCGTTTTGGCGTCCCTCGTCTTAGTCTTTATCGTGGGAAAAATTCTCGCCGTTGTTCTGCAAAGTTTCTTTAGCAAGATGACGTTGGGAGGATCGAGGAAGTCTGACGATCTTGATCGCATGATTGAGCGCCAAAAAGAAATTTTACGTGCTCGGGGAGGTTTAACGGCCCCTTCCGCCCATCAACCTCAAGAGGCCGTGGCCAAAAAAAGTATCACCGAAACAACTTACCAAAATTTATTACTCAAAAGCAGTGGCGCGGAAAATGCCAGTGCAAAAAAGATGGTCGAACTGTTCGATCACCTTCAATGGGGCGATGGCAAAATCTACACGGATGTTCAACAACGTATGCTTCAACGCTGGTGCATTCGTTGTGAAAAGCAGGATGTGGGGCAGGCCTTAAAATGGATTATCGCGCACGATTTATTACTCAAACTTTCGCCAAGTGGGCCAGCCAGTTTTGATGAGTCCTTCAACCTCTTGGAGTTATCTTTATTTGTGCGCGAATTTGGCCAATCCATTGATGACGGTGGCTCTCCCATGGTCGAGCATCAGTCACATCAAAGCCATTTTCATCCCCATGTTTTAATTAAGAGCATGGACTTGCTTTGGTCAGTCATGCTTGGAAAAAGTGAGAAAGAAATCTTAGCAACAATCCTCAAAAAAGGTCAGCTCAACAAGGGATCGGCAAAAAGTGGGTATGAAACACTTTTTATGAAACTGATTGTCCCTCGACGCCAAGTAGACTTTTTAGCTCCCGACCGCATCATGAGCAAAGTGCGTGAACGGGCCTTTATCTTTGACGCATTAACCCCCCTGCCCCCACTGAACGGCAAGAAAGATCTTGCCGGAGCTTTGCGCATTTTTGGACTCAAGAAAATGTCGGGCCAGGAAGAGGTAAAAAAAATATACAAAGATCTGGCCAATCGAAAACATCCCGATAAACTGATGGCCAAAGGAATCCCAGAGGAATGGCTCAAATTGGCTTCAGATAATTTTGCAATTATTCAATCCGCCTATGACATTTTAAAAGAATCATGAAGGATCTCTTATGACCACTGTTCAAAAAGATCGAGAATTAGTTGCTGAACTTACGGAGCATCTCATTCAGCTGATTAGCGAAACCAACGGCGTTTCCATCAATCACACCCTTGAATTACTATCCTTGGACCCGGCCATTCGCAAAGATCCTATTTTGCTCAGGCCTATCAACGAATTTCGACGTCTGATAAAAGGTTTCCAGGAAGATGAAGTCGATATCGATACCCTGCTCAATCACCCCATCTCTTCCGGGCTTTTTCAATTCTTCAAAACATTTCCTCTGACATACTTCGAAGAGCACATTCATTTAACCGGAAGTTTAAGCGCTGAATTTATTTTTCCTCGTCTGAAGAAACTGCTGGAAGGGCCGCAGCACAAAATTTATGAACAAAAAATAATTGAGGTTTATGGTGAGGGGGCCCTGCCGATTCGCTCTGTGGAAGATATTGACCAGCTCATTCGTCTCAAAGAGGGCGAACAGTTTGATCGTTACCTGAAAATTCTACTCCTGCCAAAATTAATTCTAAACTCTCGCGAGGCGCATAAAGAGGCCGCTTATCATATGGCCCAGGAACTCCATACAAAATACAATGTGGGAAATGTCCGTCTGAAATTCACTCTTTCACGCGTCACCTCCGTGAGTGATGAACAAATTCCCGGCATAGATGAGTTATCTGACGAAGATGTCGTGCTAGGGCTCTATGACGGATTCAAACTCTATCAAAGCGAAAATCCTTTTTTTGGTTTCACTCTATCGCCAAGCTTTCGTAAGGAGGCCAAGTTTTTTGATAGTAAAAGTTATAAAACCAAGCAGGCACATATTAATGCTCAAGTTCAATCTGTCTTAAGTCTCTTGGTAAAACATCCACAACTGGTTCCCCATCTCTGCGACATTGATACTGTTGGTGATGAACGAGAGCTTTATCGCAAAAAACATTTTGAAGAAATGCGTTCAGGACTTCGCCGTCTCCAATACCATGGTCTTAAAATTCGCAGCCACCATGGTGAAACTTGGAAAATTCTACGAACAGGGATTCAATCCGTCGACAATGCCATGAACATCTGGCACATCGATACTCTGGAGCATGGTCTATCACTCGGAATTAATCCCAATTACTATTTCCATCGTATTTTTCAACGAGTCATGGAACTAAATGAAGCAGGTGTCGCCATTGAAAAAAATACCCAGGACTATCTAGAACTCGTAGACATGCTCTGGTATGACGCAAAAATAAAACAAAAACTCATTCGCGGTTCTAAGCTGACCGAAAAAGAACGTCTTGAATTTCTCAAAGTTAAATTTCACACGGCACGAGAAATTGAACATTATCAGCATGACGTTTTAAATCGAATGATTAATAAGAAGGTGGGATTAGTGGCCTTACCTTCCTCTAATTTGAAATTAACCGGCTGCTTTCCTGACTTCAAAGATCACCCCTTCTCCTGGTGGGAAAAGAAGGGAGTGCAACTTGGAATCGGAACCGACAATTACATCACCCTAAGTACCAACTACATTTATGAGCTTCTCATCCTGCTTTATTCCGACCCTGAAAATTTAAAAATTACCAAGCTCCTGATGGTTGCAACACGCGAAACTCGACGGCCTTATGTCAGCCACCTACTTTGGAAGATGAAGAAGAAACTCCTTGGGATTGCTTAGCGCTCTTGCTTTATCGTTTGCATCGCCTCGACCACTGTTTCAGGCTTGATGGCAACCATGCATTCTTGATAAATCGCACGCTGACAACGACCACGTCCATCCTTGGTGCATGGACGACAAGGCAGATTCACTTCTAAAGTTTTTATATTATCACCACTACAAAACCCAAAAGCTGTTGGCCCCATGAGTGAAATGCCGGGATGTCCGAGCAAATCGGCCATATGAATCATTCCAGTATCGGCGGAAATAAGCAGTTCGGAACACGAAATAGCATAAGCACTTTCGCTGAGTGAGAGTTGGCCCGCTAAGTTGACCACCCTATCACTGGCCGCCAGGACAATATCTCCTAAAAAATGATCTTGTGGCCCACCTAAAAGAATGAAGCTTTGCCCTGGCGCTAAAAGCACAAGTTTGCTCCAGTACTCTACCGGCCACCGCTTCATGGCCCAAGCAGCTGAAGGGGCCAAGGCAACAAAGGGAGTCTTGGGTAAGCGGGCCTGAACATGATTGATTGTTTCTGGGGTAAAATTCCATACGCCTTTTAAAATCCGACTTGAGTCAATTTGAAAAGGGGTCAAAGGTCGAAGATAAGACAACATGCCACGAAAGGGTTTTGGAAACAAATTCACCTTGAAAGAAAAAAGCAGCAGCCGTTTGATGCGCTCCTTCGAACGCGAAACAACCCCTCGGCGTACAAGGAACCAGAAAGGACACACAAGCCATTTCAGCACGAGAGAGCGAAGATTTTGATGAGCATCGTAGATTATAGAGTAGGATTCCAAGTGGTCTTCGTGCCTGATCTGCCTTCCTAGGCGGATGAGACCCAAAAGACCTGTCTTGCGATCGAGGGACCAAATTTTTTGTATTCGCCTGTCCAGGGCCACAAGACCGACAAATTCCTGTTTGGTGACCCATTCAATTTTGGCATTGGGATACTTTGCCAGGATGGATGAAACGACAGACATGGCCTGAACAATGTCTCCCATACTGGAAAAGCGAATGATTAATATTTTCACAGGAGTGGCCATCAACCTTTAGTTGAGCTGTTAAGTTAACATTATAACTTATTTTTTATAAATCTTCCTTACCATACTTTGCCGAATCGTCAGGCAGAACTACAATAGTGTAAACAATTTTGTGAGGAAGAGAATTTATGCTGAGCAATAGTCTAAAAAAAATGGTTTGCCTTGGAACGATCATATTAATCCCGACATTAATCCATGCCAGAACAATTTCACCAAAAACCGAAAACGCTTCGGACTTTGGGCCAAATACCATGGCCGTTTTGGGAGCGCTCGAGGCGGAAACAGGTGTAGTGGAAACACCTGATGTTCCTGCCAAAGGTGATACCACCGTCGTGGATAACAAGCCAACTCCGGAACCAGGGCCTAAGGGGACTCCGGAAGTTATTCAGACGCCGACACCGACGCCAACTCCCAAGCAACTCTCAGCTGGTGAGCAAAAGATCCAAGAGATGCTCAAGCAAAATCGGAAAAAAATAGCTGAAGGTCAA
>JAHFAA010000141.1 GCA_023250775.1 Bdellovibrionales bacterium | reverse complement strand
TAATCGCCAACGAATCAAAAGATTCTGAACTTAAAAGAGGCAGAAAATCAGGCCAACCAGGGTGCTTTGGGCTGTCGTAGCCTTCATTGGTTATTCCTCTTGCAAAATGATTGAACAAAAAGCCTATGGCCTGTTCAAAATTTTCAAATTTCATAAAGCTGCTGGTTCCGTCGGCGCGCTGATAGTCGCCACCTAGCCCCCAAAAATTATTATAGGCCAGGGATTTCGTTAAATCCCATCCTGACTCTGCACGGGTTTGGCCAAGCAAAAAGAGGGCACCTGCAACGCTGACACTTTCGCGCTCATATTTTTGCACATTTTTTCCATAACGAAAGCGATGCTCTTCAGTGACGAAACGCAAACGATAATAATAATCGGTGGCAAAATTTAAGCAGAAGTTTTTTTCAACTTGAGCGACATAGGTTGGGGCCTTATAAACGCATTGTCCTGCCAGGCAATTCTGCAGCAAAAATAGGCCTACGAGCACACCAAGGGTACGAGTGATCAAGGTAAACTCCAAAATCCCCAAGCGCCCATGATAACGCCAGAACAGTTTTTAGCGAAAAAATGAATGATTTCGTGAAGAAATTACAGGACTCGTTATTTCCAGCCCATCTTCATATCCATAAGTATTGAAACTACGGACTGAGATAAGGTGGCAAATTCACTCTTGGCCCCTAAGGCCGTTTCTTCCGCGACGGCCTGACCGGAATCGGCCTTGCGAACGATCGCAGCGGCGGCCTTATGAAATTTCGCATGATCAGCTTTTAGTTTTACAAACTTAGGATCTGTGGCGTATTTTGCGCCGTCGGCATAAATCCATTTTCCTAGATCGCAATTGCAATCGCCTTCAATTTTACCTGGATCAAGAGTCTTATCTGGTTTTCTAAGATAGTTCTGAAGTTTCATTTTCCAGTTTACATGGGCGGTGATTGCCTCTTCAAAATTCATATAACCTCCGTGCTTTATGAAAGATTTTATTCATTAATCATACCTCAAAAAAGGAAGAGGCCAATATTTTTTCAATGAAATTCTTTTTCGCATTTTTAGCAGTGACATTCGTCAGATGGGATTCATAAACAAGTGTCTAAAGTTTAGACATTTTCCAAAGGATAGACAGTCGGCGTGAGATCGGACGTTTGATTTCAAGTGGTTTTCGCTCAGAGGTTGGCCCCAGGATTGCTAATTGAATAGATAGGGTTGTGTAAGGGGGTCTTGCAATGAAAGGTATAATTATCTTTGTTCTTCTCGTTTGGTCCGCTTTGGTGTGGGCCGATCCAGAGACTTATAGCTCACGATTAGAATCCATCGGTGCCTTGGCCGGCGCCAAACGTTGTTACACTTTACAACAAGGGACTGGATTGACCAGTGTGGAATTTGCGCGCTTACGCGCCATCTGCTGGAAAGCGCAGTTGGGTGATGACTGGGCGGCCAAGAATCCTGTCTATGGTTCCCAAACTCTCAGCAAATTAGAAAAACCACTTTCGGCAGAAGAAAAAGCCGCTGCCGCTGAAAAGGCACGCAAAGAGCAGAAGGCACGTGATGCCGCGAGTGCTTTAGCGGCACAAGAGCGGGCCTGTCTGGATATCGGAATCTTGACTGTTCAATGGAATGCAGAAACAAAAAGTTGTGACTGCCGCCAGGCCGGTTATATTTTAAAAGATAAACAGTGCATCTCACCCGCCGCCGCCAGACTGGCCCAGATAAGACATCTTTGTGAGGAAGCAGGACCAGAAACTTTATGGGTGCCCGATCCGAATGCTCCTACGTTAATGGCCTATTGTGGCCCGGCTGAACCAGTGAGAACACCTGCACAATCGTATAATCTATGCCATACGCAATCACAGAGAATTCCTCATTTTGACCTAGGTGAGTTAGGCCTTCCGCCTCAACCAACTGATTCACATTGTATCGTCAATCTTCAGCGTGATTTACTCGGGCGATATAATCTGGAACCAGACCATCGTGAGCCACCAATCGATCCTGCTCTTCGCGCTTATTTAGATTCTATAACGATCAATCATTAATACTGAAGTGTCATGGTCAAGTGAAGACCATGGCACTTATCTTTTCGCCCTCTTTTTCCGAATAGCTCGTGCTGGTTATTCGAGGATTCGATGCAGGTCCAACGTCGTCTTTTTATTCTTATTTTTTTAGTCATGAATGGCATGAGTGCCCAAGTGTGGGCCCTGCCAAGTCATGTGGAAATGTGGTTTTTAAAAGAGCCCAAGGCCGGTGCCTTGATTCAATGGTTAAATTTGCAATTCGCCCTGGCCGTTTATACCGGGCCTATGACGGCGGCCGCCGATGATGAAAAATGTATTCCCATGGAAGGTGGCTGTTTTCATCCTCAATATGGGTTGATGGAGCGGGCCACCAAAGACAAAGCGTCTGAGAAAAAAATGGAAATAGAAGAAACTCCGCTGGCCGGATTACAAACACGCGACGAAGTTTCCCAGGAAGAGGATAAGGCGGAAGACTCGCCGGCCGCCGGAAAATTAAAAACCATCAATAGCGATCAGGCAGAGAAAATTGATTGCGATAAAGAGCAGTTCTTCGACATCTATTGCGGAAAGGCCCATCGTGCAGCCGCCCGCAGCGCCGTGGCGACGAAGCTGGAGGTTTGGATCGATGTCAGCTCCAGCTTTAAGGGCATAGACTACTCGGCCGATGATCAAAATTGTCACCGACGAAAATTTGTCAGCATGACTCAACAGTGGTGTGGTGGCAAAGTGATCTTCAGCACCTACAACACCACGATCAAAGAGGTCATGACTGACGATGCTTTTTGCCTGAACTATGGGTTGAATGACACAGATCGACTGATTGATTGGATCAAAGGCAATAACTCCAAAAATCTCATTATCATTACCGACACGAGCGAAATTTCCACCAAGCTCTCGGTTTATCTTTCTTCTATCGGGGCCACCACTGAAGGATTGGACGCCACTGATTTCTTTGCCAAAGATTTGCTCAGTAAGGAATCCCACATCAAGTCACTTTGTAAGTAGGCCGTCAAAAGATTAGACAGTCTCAAAAATCAAAGCTTGGAAATTTCGATCAAAAGAATGGCCCTTGGCCTGCAACGTAAATTTCGGGGTTTTCTTGTCTTGGGAGTCATTATGGGCATTCGTATTTTTGTTTGGGGGGCCATGTTGCTCTTTGGGATCTCATGCGGAATGTTGTCTCTGGCGGACGAAGCGCCGGCCAAGGGAAAGCTGCTTAAGACTTTGCGAATTCTCACCTTAAATGTGTATGGCAAGAAAGAGCATAATTGCAAAGAACGTTTACGAACAATTGGCAAGCGGATTCTCGAGGCCACTCCTCGCTATGATATCGTTTCGTTTAATGAACACTACAATCCGTTGGTGAAGTTGTGGTTCTCCTGCGATGGCAAAGCTTTAACCAATGCCCTACAGGCGGGAGGCCTTTATAAAGACCGCGATGAGGAAGTTAAGAATCATAAATATTATCCCAAGGGGGGACTTTTTCAGGCCAATGGCGGGAACAGTCTCTTTACTCTTCACAATATTATTGAGTTTCATTCGTGGAAATTCAAAAACTCCAGACCAAGCATCGCGATGGGATATATGTTAAATCGCGTGCAGATTTCGCGCGATCTCACCATTGATGTTTGGACCACCCATATCGAATCGGCTGGGCCGGATCATTGTTCCCACGCATGTCGTGTGAAGCAGTTTAAACAAATGCTCAAGACTCAGGAAGATTACAATCAAGGAAATCCGGTGATTCTTCTTGGTGATTTTAATACCGGCGGCCCGCTTAATTTGGGCCACAAAAAGGCGCATGAAGAAGTGGATGCCGAAACCTATCCCTATCCAGGAAATGGAGGCTATGACGATTATATAAATCTCTATGACAATCCGCTTGATGTTTGGATCATGGCCAACGCCAAAAATAAAGATGCTGGATATACTTTTGACTGTATCAACAATAAAACCGTAGACGAGAATTGCTCGTATCAAGAGCGCATTGATTATATTTTGCTTCCAACCTCGCCCAAATATCAAACGGAACTTTTTACTTGGGAAATCGTCGATTCAAAAATCGTAAAATGGAAAACGGATAAGGGCCAAGATGTTTCCGATCACTATGGCGTCGAAGCGACGTTGAATATCTACGAATCTGATCCCGCGTTTTCTTCGAGCGATAGGCGGTAGCCAACCCCAGATTCGGTATAGATAATTCTTTTTCCTAGGGGCCCTTCAATTTTTTTTCTAAGCTGGGCAATATAAACTCGCAAATAGTGTGAGTTGCGAGTGTTATTCGGTCCCCATACATCATGTAAGAGCTGTCGTTGTGTAACGACTTTGCCGGCATTTTGTCCCAAGACCGTGAGCAAATCAAACTCTGTCGATGTGAGTTTAATAATATCATCACCAATTTTGACGATATGGCCGACACAGTCAATCGTCAGTTGTCCCAAATTTATCATGGGATCATTCGAGGATTTCTCAGAGTGGCGAATAGCAACGCGAATGCGGGCCAAAAGTTCCGGGGCATGAAAAGGTTTTACCAAATAATCATCAGCACCCATGTCGAGCAAAGTTACTTTTTCATCGTCGGCCTTATTGGCAGTTAAGATAATCACCGGAGTCTTACTCCATTCACGAAGCTTCGAAAGTAATTCGGCGCCAGACATATCTGGGAGACACAGATCAAGCAGGACAACATCAGGGGAATGTGAAGCAGCCAACATGAGCCCCTCTGCTCCAGTGCAGGCCTCAATTGGTAAATGTCCCTCGCTTTCCAAAATAAAATGCAGGAGCTTGCGGATTGGTCGCTCATCTTCAATATATAAAATTTTATGTTTGGTACTCATGACAAATCCTTGGGCGTGAAGGGTTGATCACTCATTGGCAGAGTAATTTGAAAGTTCGCGCCTTTTGCAGAGTCAATAACTTCAATTTTACCGTGATGGAGTTCAATAATACTTTTGACAATTGAGAGCCCGAGCCCTGTGCCGCCAACTTTGCTATTGGGCATACGGTAAAATTTTTCAAAGATTAATTCTCTTTGATTCAGAGGAATTCCAGGCCCCTCATCGGCCACTTGATATCGCCACTCTTTTTTGTCTGCCCTTGCAGAGATGTGAATCGCAGTTCCGGAGGGTGAATATTGGGTGGCATTGAGGAGAAGATTGGTTAAGACTTGTTCAAAGAGCCTTCCATCGACAAAAATTAAAGGAAAATCGGTAGGGATATCGATGCTTATCGGAAAGGATTGAACAAGAGGTCGAAGACGAGTAATCACTGTTTGGGTTAAGTCGAGGATATCGTGCCAGTCTTTTTTCAAATCAAGAACGCCAGAATTTAATCGCGACATATCTAAAATATTTTCTACCACAATTTTTAGTCGTTGCACCGATTCTGTTAAATTCTGATGCATTTGAATCTTGGTTTCCTCGTTCATTTTTTGCTGATCGTGAAGCGCATCAACAATTCCTGCGATGGCCGTAAGCGGCGTTTTAATTTCATGCGAGACGGAGTTGAGCAACGTTTGGTGCAAACGTTCGGCCTTCTTCAACTGTTCCGTTTCGAGGAAGGTTTCCTGAAAAAGCTCGCGTTGAAGATAGAGTCCAAGCTGGGAACAAACCGTAAAAAGCATTTCTCTTTCGCTGATATTAAGAGCGGCATGGAGGTCATGAGGACGATAGCCGATAACTCCGACAACTTCGCCTCGGGCGGTGAGAGGAATAAAAAGCGATTGAGTGAGTGGCAGGGTATCTGTCCCAAGGCCTGCGGCCTTACCCGTTTCAAAGGCAACTTGCGCCACCGCCCATTCTTTTGGCTGATTAAATTGCCAATCTTCTCCACGTTTAAAAAATTCTAGAATTTGATTTTTGTCTTTTAAAGCGATAGCGACTCTTCCTCGAAAATTCTCAGAAAGCGCGGAGGAAATGGCCATCAAACAGGATTCTCGGGTCTCGGCTTCCACAATCATTTTTGCAATGAGATAAAGTGTACTCGTTTTCTCTTCTTGCTTGCGCAGCAAATTTTGATTGCGCTTAATATTACTTGTCAGAGCTCCCGTGATGGAGGCCACTCCCAAAAAGCTGAGACACAGAGCAATGTCGTCGGTCGATTGTATATGAAAGGTAAAAAGTGGAGGGATGAAAAAGAAATTCCAAATTTGCGATATGATGATGGCAATGAATACCGTTGCTCGCAGGGAAAATAGGACTCCGGCAAAACTAACACCCAAGAGAAAAATCATGCCGACAGAGCGATAGGGAAAAAGATGAAGGTAGTGGTAGAGGTACGTGTTGATCAGAGTCACACCAATCATCCACAAAATGGCCCAAAGCAACTCAGGTAAATCTATCCGACGGATCAGCTGAAGAAGTTTTTCGCCGACAGAAAATTGTATTTGACTGTTATTTCTAACAATATGAATGGCGATGGATGTCTCCAAGCGATTCAATCGTTCAAGAATATTGCCCCCCCTGATAACATCTCTCCAGAAATGTTTGCCAGGTCTTCCGATAACGAGTTGGGTGATGTGATATTGACGGCAAACGCGATCAATCCCACGGACCATGTCAGTTTCGGAAGTCGTCTGAACTTGGGCGCCCAACTCGCGTGCCAAATCGAGATTTCTGATTAAGATATTTTGTTCTTCGGAGGACAAGTTATCGCCGGTATCGACATAGAGGGCCATCCAAGGCGCCTTGAGACGTTGGGCAACTTGTTTTGTCGCGCGAATTAATTTCTCAGAAAAAAGACCGTGCCCCACGGCCACGAGCAATTTATCTTGCGTCTTCCAAACGGCATCTTTGGGTTCATGTACGATTAAAGACTCGAGTTCTTTATCAACTTTATCTGCCGATAAACGCAAAAGGATTTCGCGCAAGGCAGTGAGTTTATCTTCCTTAAAAAAATTCTTCTCGGCTTTGTCGGCCTTGTCACCAAGATACACTTTGCCTTCGCGCATTCGTGTTAGTAAATCTTGGGGATGGATATCGACAACTTCAATGGTGTCAGCGCGTTCAATAATGGAGTCGGGAATAGTTTCGCGTATGACGACGCCAGTGATGGCCTCAACATCATCTTTCCGACTTTCAATATGCTGAACATTAATGGTGGAATAAACATCAATGCCGTTGGAAAGAATATCGAAAACATCTTGCCAGCGTTTGGGGTGCTTGGAGCCAGGGACATTGGTATGAGCAAGTTCATCGACTAAGATAATATCGGGATGGGCACGAATAATGGCATCAGTATCCATTTCTTCCATAACCGTGCCGCGGTAATCGATCCTGGCCTTGGTTATCCACGGAATACCGTCAACTAACGCCATAGTTTCTGAGCGACCATGGGTTTCCAGCGCCCCAATTTGAACATTGCGACCTTGCTTAATTTTACTGTGGGCCTCACTCAGCATGGCATAGGTTTTACCGACACCTGCGGCCATGCCAAAAAAAAGTTTTAACCTGCCTTGATTTTTTTTATTGTCCGTCTTACGAACAGAGCGCAAAAGTGCATCGGGATTTGGACGGTTTTCCATCTAATTATCCTACATTTCCGCTCGGTCCATCGCAAGGTTGAGCTGTAGAACATTGATGCGCTCCTGACCAAAAATTTTATGCCATGGATGCTCGATAAGAGTTTGAATTCTTTGTTTCAATTGCTGTTGTTTAAGCTCGTTTAAGTTTCTCGCCAAGATGACCCTTGGCAACTGCGCCATAATTGCCCCAACGCTGACGTGTGGATCAAGCCCAGACCCTGAACTGGTTAACATTTCAGGGGTCGCCAGAAATTCTGGATGCTCGTGTGCCAAAGCTTGAACTTGTTCAAGTAGGGCCTTTGACGTCGGTGCATAATTACTGGCACTGGCCGGAAGCGTGTTGTAATTATCCTTCGAAGGTCTCGGCCAAAAATATTTTGGGTCTTTGAATGACTGGGCGATCAAGCTTGACCCACGCACTTTTCCATCAAGGACAATGAGACTTCCGCTAATCTTGTCAGGGAAAAAGATATTGCCAATGACGGTCATGGCCACGGGATAGAGAACGCCTAAGATAATGGTGCTGATGAAAAGGAAACGCAGGCTCGTTAGCATAAGGACTCCATTAAATAAGACCGACAGTGGTGATCAGCATATCGATCAGCTTTATGCCCATAAAAGGGATAATGACGCCACCGACTCCATAAATAAGCACATTACGTTTTAACAGCTGTTCGACGTTCAAAGTGGAATAGCGAACTCCACGTAGGGCCAGGGGAGTGAGAGCGACAATGACGAGAGCATTAAAAATCACAGCACTCAAGATGGCACTATGCGGGCTAGACAGATGCATAAGATCGAGCCGCTGCAATATTCCGCGTCCGTGGCTTACGTAAAGCGCGCTGAAGATCGCAGGAAGAATAACAAAATATTTTGCGATATCATTTGCGAAAGAGAAAGTCGTGAGGGCCCCACGGGTAATCAGAAGTTGTTTTCCCACCTGTACGATTGTGATGAGTTTGGTGGGATTGCTGTCGAGATCAACCATGTTGCCGGCTTCGCGTGCTGCCTGCGTTCCAGAATTCATGGCCACACCAACATCAGCTTGCGCCAGCGCGGGCGCATCATTCGTTCCATCGCCTGTCATAGCGACGAGATTTCCCTGCATTTG
>JAHFAA010000552.1 GCA_023250775.1 Bdellovibrionales bacterium | reverse complement strand
AATTGTTTATCGTCATTGTCTAAGTTTTTATCTTGTCACATAGTGGCCGGTGTTAAATCAGTATTTCTCGGGAATTATGTGAGAACTGCAAACGCACATGCGCTTAGAAACGAAGATATTGGTCAAGATGTTATACAGTTTGTTAATAGAATGTTGGCAGAAGCTTTCATAAAAAAGGCCAGCGATATTCATCTTGAGCCTTATGAGAAAACATTTCGAATTAGATTTCGGATTGACGGTTGTTTGCATGAAGTCATGAGGCCAAATATACAACTCATGCTCCCCATTATCTCTCGTCTTAAAATCCTCTCTTCAATGGATATCTCAGAAAAAAGAAAACCTCAGGATGGTAGAATACAGTTTAATTTGGGAAGCAAAACGATCGATTGTCGTGTTTCTTCCCTTCCTTGTCTCTTTGGTGAGAAGGTTTGTCTGCGATTATTGGATAAAACAAATTTGCAACTGGACATGACGAAACTTGGATTTGAAGAAAAACAGATAACACTTTTTAAAGAGAGTATCCATCAACCTTTTGGAATGTGTTTATTAACGGGCCCTACCGGGTCTGGAAAAACGACAACCATGTACTCAGCATTGGCCGAGCTGAATAAAAATAATGTGAATATATCTACGGCTGAAGATCCTTGTGAATATTATCTGGAAGGAATCAATCAGGTTAGTATAAAAAAGGAATGCGGTCTAACCTTTGCCATGGCGCTCAAAACCTTTCTTAGACAAGATCCTGATATCATCATGGTGGGAGAAATTCGTGATTTGGAAACGGGAGAAATTGCCATGGAGGCCGCTCTTTCGGGACGATTAGTCTTATCTACGTTACACACTAATGATGCTCCATCAACCGTCGCGCGGCTTTTACATATGGGGATTGAGCCTTATCTTATTACGGGGGCGTTAAACATTGTTGTGGCCCAGAGGCTTTGTCGTCAGATTTGTGAACGTTGCAAAAGCGAACATCCAATTCCCCTTGAAGAACTGATGAGTTGTGGAATGACAGAAAGCTCTGCAATGAAAATAAGATATTTCAAAGGGAAAGGTTGTCTGTTTTGTCATGGGACAGGATATCGAGGAAGAATTGCTATTTACGAGGTGTTGGCGATATCTCCCGCCATCAAGGAAATCATCTTAAAGCGCGGAAGTGCTGCTGAAATTAAGCAGCAGGCGATTAAAGAAGGCATGAAAACATTGCGCATGGCCGCTTTGACCAAAGTTGCTCTAGGATTGACGACCTTAGATGAGGCGGTGGCAAATTCAGGTTCAGACAAAATGGTTTGAAAATCATTGAGCGGCACTGTTTCTTGTCATTGTCCGCAAATTTTTCCTTGTTACTGTTAAACAATTGGAGTTTTTATGAAAAATATAATTGTCTCATTCCTGCTTATTGTCTGTACGAACGCCTTTGCGGCCACTGATTATCTTCCAGGAAAATATAGTATTGATCCTGATCACACCCGGATTTCTTTTATTATTCGACATTTTGTTATTTCGGAAGTTGAGGGGCGTTTCAATGACGTCCAGGGTGAATTTACCTTGCCCAAGTCCTTTACCGATTTAAAAGTGACGGCGACCGTTCCTGTTGCATCCATCGATACGGGGGTAAAAAAGCGTGATGAAGATCTAAGGTCAAAAAACTTTTTTGAAGTTGCTAAGTATCCAGAAATGAAACTTGTGAGTAAGTCAATTACGGGAACTCCTGAGTCCTTTAAAATGCTGGCGACCTTAACCATCAAAGATGTCACGAAGGATGTGACCTTCGAGGGAAAATATACTGGTTCAGTCAAAGATCCATGGGGGAAACAGCGTGCGGCCTTTCAAGTGACAGGCAGCGTGAATAGAAAAGATTTTCATATAAATTATGACCAGAAGCTTGGTGCTGATGCCGCAGTTGGTGATATGGTGAAAATCCATGTGTGGACTGAAGCGGTAAAAGTGGGAGAGGTCAATCCCTAAGAGTTGTCTTTATTCAAATATAATCATCGCGTATAATCCATTGAAAGAGGTTTTCAATGGTAAAAAAAGTTCTTCTCTCGGCAGCAATCTATAATATCTCAGGAGGGCTGCTGATCATTTTCTTGCTCAACTATCTTGGGCCGATGATCGGAATGCCGATTTTTGGGCCATCGCTTTTTAGACTTTTTACGGGAGGAGCGGCCATCACCTTCGGGGTTGGGTATTTTTTTGCCGCCAAAGATTTTGAGCGCCAGAAATTATTGGTGGGTCTCGGTGCCGGACTTAAATATTGGGCCTTTCTCATCGCTCTGTATTGTTGGTGGGGGCAGCTCATTTCTCCCTTCGTTTTTATCGCCTTCGGAATGGTCAATCTCATCTTCGCCCTTCTTTTCTCTGTAATTTGCTTCCGACCCTGAAAATGCTTGTTTTATTTCCTGATCGTGCTTCTTGAGATCAAACCTTTGCATGATCAGGTAGGCACATGGGACCACAATCAAAG
>JAHFAA010000140.1 GCA_023250775.1 Bdellovibrionales bacterium | reverse complement strand
ACTCGCTCTCAAAATCCTTATAGGTTTTCTTTTCCGGATCAGGACGACAGCCGCTGAATTTTTCACAATATTTGTATGAATAGATGTCGTTTTCGTAACTGACGATCTTGTAAAAATTCCAGCCATCTTTAGAGTGGTTGATACAATCTCCCGCCTTGAAGATCGGCACATGGATGGGGACTCCCTCGGCATTGACGGGAACTTCGGCCTTCTTTGTTGCCGGGGTCCCGCTTAGCTTATCCACACTGAAGAGGTTGTTTTGCTTTACATAGTAAAGGCCACCGATAACTGCGACCAACAAAAATAAAAAGATTTTTCCCATTTTAAACTGCCTTTTTTGCCTCTGCCGGAGCCGCTGCTTCGACACCTTCGGTGAGTGGAATAATGTTTACTTTCAAGTCTTCATCCACCGTGATCATATGATTGACCGGAATTTCCTTCCAATCTTTTTCCACGCTGGTGAGCTTTTCTGAGACCACCAAAACGGCGTGCTCAGGGCTGTGAGCATCAACCATGTGACAAATTCCATTGTGACATTCAAAACGTGCGCCCTCGGCATAATACAATGTTGAGGCCTTTTCTTTCAGGTCAGAAACATAGCGAACCGCCAGCATATGTTTTCCATCGGTGAGAGCGCAATTAATATAGGTGCATCCCTCGGCGGCGTTGTCCTTTTTTATTTCGGCCACTCTTGTCAGTGTTTTTTTGAAGGCGGTGACCATGTCATCGAGTGTAGGGTTCTCACTGATGCCTTTTAGAAAATCCAAATAAAGTGCAAAAAAATGTTCGCTGTCAGTTTGGCCTCTGATCCAGTCATAAATTTCATCGGAAAGTTCACGTCTTAAATAACGCTTGATCGCCGAAAAACCTTCGATATCCCCATTGTGCATAAAAAGAAATTTCTTGTAATGGAAAGGATGGCAGTTGGTTTCATTGACCTCGCCCTTGCTGGCGGCGCGCACGTGGGCGAAAAAACATTTGCTTTTAATTTTTTCCGCCAGATGGCGTAAGTTGCGATCATTCCACGCCGGTTTGATGGAGGTAAAAACCCCGGGAAAATCTGAAAGCTCGTGGGCATACCAGCCAATTCCAAAGCCGTCGCCATTTAAAGGCTCCTCCGCTTCATGGGCGTTAATCGACTGGCAGATCAGCGAATTTTTGGGGCCATAGAGGATTTCATCCATCAAAAGGGCCCGACCCTTATAGGCCAAAAAACGACACATAGATTCTCCCATCGTAAGAAATGAGCATACCAATTCAGATTGTAACAAATAGGGAAGGGTCTCTCGGGCGTATTGGTATTTTTTGCCTTGATCCTTGCTTGACCGCTCCTGTCCGGAATACTAGCATTGGGCCTTATGAAAAATATCATCGCCATAATTTTTTTGCTCTTCATGTTTTTTGCCTCCTCACAAACCCAGGCCAGTACGCCTGAATTTCGTGGGATCTGGGTGATTACCTGGGATATCTATCAGCAAAATGGCCAAGTCCTTCAGGGCGAACAACTTAAAACCAGAATCAGCACCATTCTCGACAATGTTAAAAAGGCCGGGCTGAATGCCGTCCTCTGGCAAGTTCGCCAAAGTGGCACGGCCTACTATCCTTCGGCCTTTGAACCGTGGGGAAAGTATATTGGTGGAACTTCTCCCGGTTTTGATCCGGTTGCTTTTGCCTTAGATGAGGCCCACAAGCGCGGCCTAGAATTTCACGCTTGGTTCAATAGCTATGAATCCTTTAGCACTCTGCCTGGAAGTGCCGCCGTTCATCATCCCACCTGGGTGGCGACTGATAAAAATGGCGTCGCCATGCCAAAATATTTTTGTCTCTCTCCGGGAATCAGTGAAGCGCGCGAATATCTCGCGCAAGTGATCGGTGATTTTGTCACTCACTATCCGGTCGATGGTGTGCACTTGGATTACATTCGTTGGAATGAGTATCGTTGGACAGACATGACGGCCGCCACCAACGAGAAATCATTTTACCAACACCTGGTGGACGAGGGGAACGGTGGCTACGGCGAATTTCTCTATGACCAGCAACATCCTTTCGCCCAGGGCGTTCCCGCGGGCTTCGCCACTTGGGATGATTGGCGACGAGATTCTGTCACCAAAAGCGTGACGCTGATTCGTGCCACCATCAATGGCATTCGTCCCAACGTCACTCTCAGCATGGCCGCGATTGGAAAATATAATTGGGGTGTCTGGAATGGCTACAGCGCCGTTTTTCAAGATTCAGCTCTGTGGCTTAACCAGGGTCTGGTCGATCAAATTATGGGCATGAATTACCAGTGGACCACGCCTTTAGAAATGTCGGGTGGGCTGGATGGTGCTTGTCCCACGTGCTGGGTGGATTACATTCGCGAAGGACTTAATTTGGGTGGAAATTTTTCTCCCGGAATTGCCTCTTATCGTCTGGCATCCCTCAACGTTTGGAGCAATCATGTTTCTATCGTCGAGGCCATTCGTAAATCCACCTGGGTTTCGGGCATGCAATTTTTTAGTTATGGTGACTGGGAAAAGGTAAATTATTTTGAACAGGCCCGTCGCCTGATTTTTGCTGATCCCAAGCTCTAATCGCCCAGAAAGATGGGCACTTTTGTGGTCTCAATAACTCCTGACTATCCACTTTAACGCATTGAAATTATAGACTTTTATCTTTTCTCTTCCCCTTGAAAACGAAATACCTAAGGATTTTGCTTTGGATACCCGATAATAATAGTAGAGCTGAATTGTTAGTATGGGGAACTGAGGTATCAAATATGGGCATGCATAAAATTATCACTTATGTAAAAGGTACCTCGGTCTTCATTGCAACTTCTCTCCTTCTTCTTAATCAGGTCCATGCCGAAAACTTTGCTCCTCGCACATGCGAAGAGTACGAAAATGATTTATCTGCAGTCGATCAATATATCCGCGCGCGTCTGGTTCCTACTGATCCAACCCACACCCCTTCTCCCACCATGGCGATAGGGGCCTTGGAAGAAGAGCGCGGGAAGCTTTTGGCCCAACGGGCCTTGCTCGAAGGGATTGAAATGCTTCGTCAGCGTCATGTGACGAATATGGCCTATCTCAATAACCAAAAAAATTGCGAACTCACTTACGAAACGAAGGCCGATCAGGATGAGTGTCATCGGACTCCCACCACAAAACCAGCAAAAAGTTTTTTTGAAATTCAGGATGCAAAAACTTTGGGGAAATTAAATACCAAAATAGAAACCGCCAAAACTGATGCCACCAACGTCTACGGAATGGAGCAGACCATCCAAAACCTTCTAGGTACGCGAAGTGAACTGAATAGTCTTCTGGCCTCAACCACACCACCGGCCGACGGTGCTTTGGTGAGTCGGTTAGTTGCAAAATGTTCCGCCGTCACCACTCCCAGCAGCAATACCGGTGTGAACAACGTTTGTGCAATTTTGAAAGGACAAGGTGGTGCTGCAAATTTCAATAAGCTTTCAGAAGTGCTGAATAGTTTCGGCAAGGCCTTTTATTATGGCTATCGATACAAAAATGCCGGAGCTAGTTCAGCCGAAAAGGTCACCGCCAATGATCAGGCCAGGGCGGCCTTGGCCAGTTTTAAGACGAGACTTACGGAAGCTCCACTTACAGGAGGGACCGCATTACTGGGCACCATCACCGCTCTCAATAATTTTGGCGATACAATCAAGAAAAGACAGCGTAAGGCCCTGGACTGTGCCAACCGTACAGCACGAGGCATGAGCTTAGGATCAGGAACTTCGGATGATCAGGTTAGCGCCGATATTACCGCTTCGGAAGAAGAGGGGACTGGTGAGTACAGTGGTACGCATCCACGTCAGCTGGCCGATCAGCTTGATGTCACGAATCCTGGCGGAAGGGTCTGTGAGCCCACCTCCTCCGAGAGAGGCGCAGATATTACGGAAGAACGAAAACTACGAAGAGCTTTAAGAACAAGTCTGGCCATTGTCGATCCGCCTAATGGAAGTGGCCCAGAGAGTGGTGAGTTTTCACTTGCCGCAGATCATCTCTTACGCGTGAATGCCTTGGTTAGTCTTTCGAGTTTATCGGATCAGTCTCCAGTCGGTTCGCATATGGAGACCTTGCAAAAATGGCTTAGAAATCAGGCCGATTATAAGGCGCATAAGGATCAAGCCGTCAGCTATCTTTTTGATGAGAATACGGCAGACAAAACGGCCAACACGGCCCTTACGCGTGAGTCAAGCGATCCCGGAAGACCTTCTTCGCAAGGAGATAATTTGAGGGCGGTCTTGGTTCAAACTGCCAATCGCGCAATGTACGAAAGAAAACTCAACGGCTCAGGGCCAGGGCGGAATGTTGCTCCCAACGATACTATGACCATGGCCGACGTTTATAATGATTCCAAACTCGCCAGACATTTTTTAAAACAAATGAAGCTTTATCAAGCGGACTTAATGGGCGGATCATTGATCTCGAAATGTCCCAATCCTGAACTGATGGGCGAAGGTAAGATCGATCAGGCCGATGAGGCCGCGATTTTTACGGCCCTGCATTCTTGCTTAAAGGAAATCACGGCCGCCTCGGGAACTGCCAATGATCTGAGTCTCAAGAAGACCGCCATTAATGCGCGTTTAGCAATCCTCAATGCGGCCAATCCCGAGTCAGGCGCAGTTGCCAATCGTCCCGATATTAATTATGCCAGAATGCTGAAAGGGAAGTTGGCGAGGCTGGCAAAGTTGAAGTGTGGCAGCACAAGTTTAGTCTGCAAGGAAAATGGTCGTCGCAGCTTAGATAATGTGACGGGAGATACCTCACTTGGTTATCTTCTGAATGCATCTGGAAATGTGTTGGCGCGATTGGCCCCGAATGACATTGTCGCCTCTGGAAGCGAGGCTTCTCTTCGCTCAGAAATTGCCTCTGTGTGTAAGGAATCTTTCGGCCTTTTTCCTGAAAACACCGCCACCACTTTGCGCGCTCAGGTCGGTAATGTATGCAGTGCTCATGACCCTTTCGTCAGAGTTGCGATCTCTGGCAATACCACCGAATATTCCGCCGAGTCCCAGATCAGAACGAATCAGCGCCTGGAAAATTTAAGTAATACTTATACCACCTTCTTGCCCAATGGAGATGTTGCCACTTCCACGCCGGCGGCGAGCTTTGGTTCGTTAGTTGCGCCCGGTCTGGCCAATGCCGGAGTCATCCTTATTGGGACCTGGGGCGAAACAATGTCTATTGAGAGCAATACGAGCATGCTCACGGCCGGTGTGCAGAATAGTATTTACTGGAATAGTATGAATGATGCCTATATGAAATGTATGAGTGCCAGCATTAGCGGCATCTGTGCTCCTATTGGTTATCCAATGTTTACTAATCCGCTCGGCTCCTCGGCCCTTCCAGCCGGCTTTGCCTTTCAGTCGCAAGGAGTCGGAGGGATTAGTGCCGCCGAGAGCAGCTATTACAGCTTCCATTAGTGCACCTCTGGCCTTCTTTCTTTGGCCATGTTTAACTTCTCTTTATGAAGACACTCGAACGATTCAATAAATTGCGAAAGAATGAAGCGGCCCAGGAGCTGATCGAAATTTGCAGTTCTCTCCCTTGGGTTGAAGGGATTGTGAAAAACCGCCCCATCACTTCTGTGGAAGATTTGTTGGCGAAGGCCGAGGCCAATTGGAAAAGGCTTTCGATTAAGGCCAAGCAAGAGGCCTTGGAAGAAAATTTATCTGGCTGCACGGAAAAAGAGAAGGAGCTGGCGCTGGCGCAAAAATTTCAGACCCTTCGTGATCGTCTGGAAAGTTGGGCCTCGAATTAATCGTGTCCGCTATTTTGGTTTTTCAGGACCAAACTCTCGCAACAATTCTATCTTGAAAGAGCGTTTAGCATCAGTGACGGGCGTTGCTCTCACAAAATAATGACGTGTGTAGAGAGCGCCATCCCGTTCCCAGCGATCAATAAATTCCACTTCAATATTCTCTTCGACCGTCGTCGGGTGCAGGACAATAAGAGATTCATAATAATCATTCTGTCGCGACAAGGGTTCAGGTTCGAAAGCGGAAAGAAGGGGCTTGGCGTCTTTAGGCGCCTGCGCGAGAAGGGCGTTTTGAACATAGGCCATGTCCTGCGCAAAGGCCGAATTGAAGGTCAAAGTGGCGAGCTGAGTTTTGCCTTCGCTGTATTGACGAAATTCCAATTCCTGCAATCCAAGTCCATAGGCAAAGGCAATTAAGGGATGGCGACAACGTGCGCCCGTAGGAGAGAGAGGCGCTCCCAAAATGCTCTTGGTGGTGATCTCGGTACTTTTTTGGGCATGAACACTTAAGGTGGATTGAACTGTGGTGGTTCGAACTTCTTGCGGACAGCCTTGAGACAATTCTTCTGCCAGATGTTTCAGTTTTTGAATTTCGGCCGCCTGGGCAACTTTGAGAATCAGGTGGAGATAACGATTTTCGGCGGTATAGAAGGGGAGTTTGGCCAATTCAGGAAAGCGCGCCAAGGTTTCTTTTAAGAAGGTCAGCATGGTTCGATGTTGAACGCTCCCTTGAATCATGGGGGCGTGATGATCGGGATTGTATTTTTGGATTGCCAATCGTAGGGCGTGATCCGCCAGGGCCACGTCGGAGATTTCCGCGTAACAGGGGACGGCCAAAAAAAGTCCGGTCAAAACCAAGTAAATTCGAATATTCATCTGTCCTTACTCTTTTACAATCGGATTGAAGTTTAAACATATTTGGTCTAGGAAAGGCAAACTATGTTTTATCCTTTGATGATAGGTGGTTTGCTTTTATCTGCCGCCCCGTCCTTTCAACCCACAAAGGGCATCGCTGCCAATTCAGAACAGCGCATGCCTTTGATTTTAGAATATAGCTGGAATGATAAGTTACGCGAGGTGGGTGAGAAGGCCGTCATGGCAGTCCACCGCGCCGGTGCCCAGAAAGGTGAATGGCTTGAGTTTGAGGCCTGGCCCGCCGGAGCCGATTCCATCGAACGTGTCTGGGTGGTGGCGCGACAGCGTCAGGCCGGGAAGTTATGGCAGTGGGTGGAGTTGCCGACTGAAGTTACTGATCGGATGGCGAAACAATCTATTTTTATTCCTCAGGTGGAAGCAAAAACGGCGGAAATTTTTGACGATTTTCTGGCGCCCGAGCGAGGTCTTTACGACAAACCGCTTTTTGGAGACTGCGTTTTTACCAATAAGTCCGGAAGCGTGATTGAGATGGCCTGGCCCGAACCCGATCGGCGTGAAGAGGCGCGCGCCTCCTTGCTCAAGCAAGGTGCTGTCTGTCGCCTTATGCCTCGCCCGCCAGTTTTACGAGGGAAGGCCCGGGTTTTTAATCTTGAAACGGACGGTGTTTCGGTGCGCTGGAAAAATTTGCCAAAGATGGAGCATCCCCGGCCGCTGGCGCAGACTGTTCTTTCGATCCCTTCGCTCCAATGGCCCACGAATTTTCTCTTTGATTATAAGCGGGATGTGCAAATTGTCGCCGGCGAGATCGCCCCTCATGAGTTTGGACGGACCTGGCCGTTATTTCAGCGAAAAAATAGTGTCCAAAAAGATAATCAGATTCTTGATTTGGTGGAATATCTGGAGGCCCGTTATCATGCCGTGGGTATTCCTACCGAGCGACAAGAATTTTTCTGGCGCGGAATTCGTCAGTATAATTTGCTCGCCAAAATTCCAGGTAGTGACCCCCAGGCCAAGCCGATTTTAGTCGCCGATCATATCGATACCGCTTTTCAAGAAGATACTTTTAATCAAACGCATCAGCGGGTTGCCGCTCCTGGCGCCGATGACAACGGCACTGCCGTCGCAGGATTACTGGCCGTCGCTCGAACCCTGGCAAAATCCAATCCCCGTCATCCTATTTGGCTGGTGCACTTAACCGGCGAGGAATTCCCGGCCGATGATTTGGGAGCACGCCATTTGATCAGCGAACTTCTGCGCAACAAGCAGCAGGTTCAAGCTGTTTTGGTGATGGACATGATCGGCTATCCGGGCAAAGACAATCACCAGAGTTTTTTTCAAATCAATGTGGGAGAATCACCGGAATCGCAGGCGCTGGGGCAAGTGGCCTTGCAAGTCGCCTCTCAGGCGGAATTTTCGCAGGTCACGCCTCTTTTGCGTCCCCGTTTTTCGCCACGAGGCTATCTCCATCAGACCGATGCCCTGATTTTTTCTGATTTGGGCCTTCCAGTGATTTTAGTCAATGAATGGCTTAATCAAAAAGATAATTGGGATCGTCCTTATTATCATCAGCACAATGATAACAGCGATACCCTGGATTTTGACTACGCCACCAAGATTTTGAAGGTGGTCATCAAAACAATTTCCACGCTTTCCCTCACGCCCCCTTGACGATCAGGGCCCTGGTTGCTTGAATAACTTTCATGAAAATGATCGTGTTTCTGCTGGCCTGTTTGCCATGGTATTTATGCGCCAGTGATGGCTATTCTACCCAAGAGCAAATGCAAAAAAACCTGCAAGAGCTTGCGCATCGTTTTCCTCATGTGATGAAGTTGGAATCTATCGGAAAGTCGGTGCAGGGCCGTGACCTTTGGCTGGTTCGGCTTCATGACGATAGCTCCACCGGGCCCTACGGCCGTGTTGCTTTGATCGCGGGAATTCATGGTGACGAAATAGTCGGGCGCGAACTTTTAATGCGCTTGTTGCCGGATCTCTTGGAAGGTCGCAAGCATGATCCTCGGCTCAAAGATCTTCTCCAGAAGAGTGAAGTGATTTTGGTTCCCTGCTTGAACCCCGATGGGCGTGAGAATAAA
>JAHFAA010000551.1 GCA_023250775.1 Bdellovibrionales bacterium | reverse complement strand
TCCTGGCCGGCACGCTCCGTGCACTTTAAACCGGCATGAAGGGTTTAAAACATTTTGCACTATTAACGATCATTGGTTTCATGCTTAGCACGGTAGTGCTGCATCTCACTCATGGACAAGAGGCCCAAGGGGCCATTCCATCTTATGATGTGAGTATCCACAGCGGTCGTGGGCCCGCCTCTGTTTCATCTTCACACTCTAAAAAGAAAACTAAAAGCATTGCTGCCTTTGCCAAACTGAAGAGCAAGAAAAAACATTTGGTGAAAGCAGGTAAGACCAAAGAATCCATGAAAAATTGGCAAAACTGGAATAGCTTTCAAATCAATTTAACTGAAGTCTATACCCATAATACGAACATCTCAGGAACCTATAAGCTGGTTTCTTCTACCATCGATTTGGCCAAGGCCAAAAATCAAGGCACCATCTTTTCTCAAGGTTTAAAAGGGCAACTGGGCCACATGGTGATTAAGCATGGGAAATTCTATCTCTTCCGCCCTATGGCCGGGCACGATCAAAGTGACAATATTACCCAGGTCGAATCAGTTGATTTTCCCATCCGCACTTACAAAAATGGCCATGACCGATTTTTGAGCGGAAAGCTGAGTGATAAAGATCGCCAATATTTTTATAAATTGAAAAATTACGTGCCGGTCTTTAAACAAACCAATGAGCAGGAAGAATCCAACCAAACAACCCTTGCCCTACGCGAGAATTATGATTCGCAAGTTCAATACACCTGCAATAAAAATCATCCCAATACCTACATCTGCAAGGCCACCGTTACCTTTACCAAGAAACTTAATGACATGATCACAGTAAACTCGGACGACAAAGGCCCTTCCGCCAAACGAATTCCTGCAGAGAAAATCTAAAACTTATAGATCTGGCCGTCTTCAAAGTGCAGATGAACCACGCCTTGCCCGCGTGACACTTGACCAAGTACACGATGGGGAAAATGAATCTTTGTGCTGCTTGAGTTGTAGCGCTCGCGATCAATCACCGCCACCATGCCCATGCCCATATTAAAGGTGCTGAAGGCCTCCGCCACATTGTTATTCATTTTGCCAAAGACCATCTGGTAATGGGGCGGCCATTCTTTCACCTTGGGCCAAGCGGTCAGGTGATAATCGAAGTCTCCATTGATCCTGGGAATATTGGCCAGGCCACTGCCCGTGATATGCGCCAGACCTTTCAATTCGACGCCAAAGATTTCCTGCAAGGCCTGAACTTCCATGCGATAGATTTTGGTGGGAGTCAGGGCCTCAACTTTTGTTTCCCTGGACTCTCGCTCCAGCAGCTTTCTTAAAAGAGAATAACCATTGCTGTGAAACCCGCTGGAAGGCAGACCGATAATGACATCGCCTTCTTTAACTTTTGTGCCATCAATTAAATTTTCCTTTCTGACTTCGCCCACGGCGAAGCCGGCCAGGTCATACTCACCATTTTGGTACATGCCGGGCATCTCGGCGGTTTCACCCCCAATCAAGGGCGCGCCGGAAGTGGCCAGACCGGTCAAAATGCCTTCGATGATTTTTTCTGAAACACCCAAATCCAATTTGCCCATGGCGAGATAGTCCAAAAAGAAAAGCGGACGAGCGCCGGTGCATAGAATGTCATTCACACACATCGCCACCAGATCAACTCCGATGGTGTTGTGCAGGTCCAGCTCCTGGGCCAACTTTAACTTCGTGCCGACGCCGTCGGTGCCTGAAACCAAATAGCGACCGTCTTGCATATCGTAGACGGCCGCGAAGCCGCCCACACCGGCGAGTACGCGGGGATATTGACTGCATTGCTTTTGCAGTTTGACTTTGATCTTTTCAACGAACTGATCGCCCGCCTCAATATCAACACCCGCGCTCTTATAATTAGTCATGACCGTCTCCTAGTGATTAAAATGTCTGCGTCCGGTAAAAATCAAACCGATGGAAAGATCATTGGCGGCCTGAATCACTTCTTGATCTTTAATTGAGCCGCCGGGTTCGATCACCCAGCGAATGCCATTTTGTTGCGCCAACTCGATACTGTCTTTAAAAGGGAAAAAGGCATCAGAGAAAAGCACCAACTCTTCCATCGGAATCCTTAAACTGGAATTTATCGCCTGGCGTGCCGCCTCTTCTAGACTTAGGACGCGATTAGGATTGCCGGCGCCCATGCCTGCCAACACCAGACTTTTTTCTTTTTTGCCAACCAGGCAGATGGCATTGGATTTAATCGCCTTGACCGCCAGGGAACCAAACTTGAATAAGCGTTGATCATAGACTTTTGCCGGCCACGACTTGCTTCCGACAATATTAAATTCCTGATCGGCACCCAGGTCGCGCTGACACAGCAACTTGCCTCCCACCAGCGACAGTTGCTTGGGTCCCATCTTTTTAAAATCATCGGCGTTATAAAGAGGAATTTTGAGCAGTCGAAGATTTTTCTTGGCATGGAGAATTTTCAGCGCCTCGGCGTCAAAATCCGGGGCCAGAATAATTTCGTAGAATTTTTC
>JAHFAA010000550.1 GCA_023250775.1 Bdellovibrionales bacterium | reverse complement strand
GAATTCTTGTTTTAGGCAGAAGAACCGTGTGAGCAGGAACGATGACCTTCTCGCCCACCACCACGTCACCCATAACCGAGGCCTTGAGTCCGATGGTCACACCACGCTTGATCACCACAGGCGCCAAAATAAGAATACCCTTTTGCCCGTAATGGCCGAAGAGTGTGGCACTGCCACCAATGGTGACATAATCGCCAAGGGTAATCATGCAAGGATCAGAAATATAGGAGGTGTTGATCATGACACCTTTGCCGATTTTCATTCCCATCATGCGAAAAAAAAGAATATTGAGCGGACTGGGAGTGACAAAATCCAAAAAAGTAAAACGCACAATATAGGTTAAAGCATTGTGATAAAACCATGGGATAGATTGAAGAGAAAACCAATTTCCACGCCAGGCCTTTAACTTATAAGGCATCAGTTTATTGGCCGCCGGTGCGATGAAGATAATCGAGATTCCATAGACAAAAAAACCGAAGGCAAAACCCAAACCCTTCGCCACGGCCTGGGCCCAAAACGGCCAGGCCACCACCCAACGGGTAATGGAATCAAATAAAAAAAGTGCCGGACTTAAGGCCAGCCCGATACAACTAAGGGCCACCATGACCATGGGAATAAAAATGACAATGAAACCTAGACTTTGAAAACTGCGCACAAAGCTCTCGAACATTCCGGCGAGACCGCGCTTGTGAGATTTGGTGGTATGAATATCAATGAACTGAGGCCGTTTCTTGCCCTTCTCGATCTTCATCCGTCCTTTACTTTCTGACTGTGACACTAATACAACTCCTATACTTGAATGCCACCAGCATTCATCATACCATGAAAGTCAAAAATACTAGTTTGAAGGGCCAGGGTATACTTTGCCCAGGGGTTACGTTGATGAGTCCTAAACAAAATTTTAAGCAGTTAACAGAAAAGCTTCCAAATGTGGGCAAAACCCTCTTTATCCCCCTTCTGGCCCGGGCCCGGGCGCAACAATTCAATATTCCATTTGAAGACCTGAAGGCCGTCACCTTGGCGCAAGAATACGAGCTTGCTCGCCACATCTCCTTAAGTTCTTTTTTCAGCAAGGCCTGCATTATCCGCGCCCATGCCTTTGATGAGTGGGCCAAAGCGCAACTGGGGAGCAATGGTGTTTTAATTTCTTTGGGAGCAGGCTTGTGCACGCGCCATCAACGCCTGCAGCGCGATCTTCAAAATGCCCCGACCTTTGAGGTGGATTTTCCCGAAGTCATCGCCATGAAAAAGGAGCTCTATGGTGAAGGCCCCGCCCAACATTTTATCCCCTCAAATATTTTAGATGAGGCCTGGGCGCTGGAAGTAAAAAAAATCTTAAAAAATCAGGGCAGGGACAACTGCAACTTCTGCATTACACTTGAAGGTGTCGGCATGTATCTCACCCCGGAGCAAGTCACCACTCTCGTGGATCTTCTCAAACGCCAATTCCCCGGAGCGCAGTTTGCCTTTGATTACATCGCCTCCTTCTTAGTCTCTCGCGCCTATCTCCTGAAAGCTGTGAACGATACTAATTCGCAGTTTCATTTCGCCCCCGCAAGCATTAGAAAGTTTGCCGAGCAACATCAGCTCATTCTTAAGGAAAAAAAATCTCTCGTCACCGAATTACTCGATCACTCCTGGTGGGGTAAATTTTTCCTCAAAGGCCCTTGGTCCGCCATTTATAAAATGGCGTGGTTTCAACTGCCCTAACCCGATCGCTGGGTAATTTCTGCATCCTCTTGACCTGTCCAACAAACTCCCTTGGGCCTCAATTCCTTTGCGCCGATAGGCCAGCATACCAATGACCGACTGACGGCCTGCAAAGGAAAACTTTTATGAGAAAACCCTCTCGACTTGTGCTTTTAATTGTTAGTTTCCTGATCATTGCGCCCTTTCAAGGCGCCTTGGCAAATTTAGTGCAGATCCTGCACACCAATGACACCCACTCTCACCTCGATCACGCCATCCATCGACCATGGTTAGGCGGTTATGCGCGATTGAAAACTCTAATCGACCAGGAGAAAGCTTGGGGCACGGCCCACGGAATGGGGAACCTCGTCATGGATGCCGGTGACTACCTCGAAGGAGATATTTATTATCTGGCCGAAAAAGGCAAAAAACTTACGAGGCCTACGGCGCCGTAGGTTATGATGTCTCGGTTATTGGAAACCACGATTACCTTATGGGCAGTCAAGACTTGGATGAACTTCTCGGGGCGGTCCATCCTTCCTTTACACTCTTGGGCGCGAACTTTTTTATCGACGCCAAATATAAAAATGTAAATAAGGTTATCAAACCCTACACCGAAATGGTGATCAATGGAGTTAAGGTCGGGATTGTGGGCGTCACTCTTAATGACGTTCTTTATAAGTGGCGTATTCAGGAAGGTGGAATCACCAAAGAAGTCGATGCCGCCAAATATTACGCCAAAGTTTTGCGTGACCGCGGCAATGAAGTTGTCATCTTGCTCTCACACGCCGGTCTTTCGAAAGAT
>JAHFAA010000139.1 GCA_023250775.1 Bdellovibrionales bacterium | reverse complement strand
CCCTAACACTTATTCATCATGCTCAAGAATATTTTGTAGAGTGCCCCGCTCTCGATCATTAAAATTAATGGCGCCACTCGCCAGCAGCTGTTTTAATTTCCCTCTTGTCGCAGGATCATTGGGGTCATTGAGTCCCACATCGGAAGGTTTTGCTGGAGGATTTTCATTACGAGAAAAACCCATTTTCTCACCTAGCTGAACTGGTGCGGCTTGCTTGCCTTGATTAGCAACTATTTTGGCGCGAATTTCCTCATCGCTCGGTCGCGGTCTTTTTTCAATCTGGCGCGGGGCCCGAGGTTCGCTCTTGGCACTTTCAACAAGATTTTTTGGTTCCATTCTCCCGATACGCATAAAACGCCTCTTCTCTCGATAATAGCAAAGATTGCGGCCAGAAGATTCCGGGCAAAATGTTACATGCGATAAAATTTCGCTCACTTAGAGGAAGCAGAAGGAGGTTTTAAGATATAGATCTGCCAGCGGGACTGAGTGGATTGATCATTGACGAGTTCAATCCACTGGGGGATTCTGCCCTTTTCAAAATCATTAATGACCCAAAACTTGTCACCAATTTCCGCCTGAATATTGAACAGCCCCTGATGATAATCATTATCAATAAGAAATTTTAAGAACATGAGATGGACAGGTTCCTCGTGTGAACCTAGATGATCTAACTCTTTCATATCCTTGATGGCCTTGCGAGTTTGAAAATTTTTCATTGGCTCACTCAATGCCACGATCATTTTGTCACTGAAGAGATAGTCATTGCGCATCAGCGCCATATTTACGGGGACTTTATCCGAATTGAATTGGATTCTCTCACGTACAGCAAGTTCAAATTCAGCAATCTTTGGCGCAGGCGTGGGAGTCGGCTTGGGAGTTGCCACAACGACAACAGGAATCGGCGTCGGCGCGGGAGTGGCCGCGGCCTTAGCAACAACCTTTTTACTAATGGGTGTCGGCGTTGGTGTGGGGATATTTTTCTCTTCATACAGCAAACCGATGAGCCCTTTTTCCTCAAACTCTTGAAGTGAGCCAAGTAAAAATAATTTGCCCTGGAGATAAGGGGCGTCCTCGCGGACCAGGGCACTCATGACCGCAGGAAAAATATCTGGAAAATAAGGCACGGGTTTTTCTAATCTTTGAAAAAGTTCGACGAATCGGCGCATGCACCCGACACCATAACCTGTTTTATTGATTTGGGTGAATGCGTGAGACCTTTCAATTAATAAGCGGGCCTCCTTCACGTCAGACATGCCATAGAGAAAATCTTTTTCACTACAAATTGTTCTTAAATCATTCTTAATTTTTTGGCACTGCTCACTCAAATGTTGTTTCGCCCATGTCTGATTCACTTTTGAAATCATTCCCGGATTAATTAATGTTTGCAGAAGCATGCTGGAAATAGAACTACCGGGACTATTACTTTTTCCACGGAAGAAAGACATCTCTTTCTCCCACCACTCCGCAAGAACCTTTTTCTGTCGAGAAAAAGATAATCGATCGACCACGTCGTTTTGTTTATCGCCAAGGGCCCGCCTGACAAATTTTTCCATTTCAGGATCATCTGATTTACATTTACCCCATAACTCATTCGAATTTATCGAGCATTTCTCAGGCGCCTCTAGCTTGGATAGATAGACATGAATGTCTATTAGCGTTTCATAGGCATAGCTCAAGCTAATTAATCGAAAAAGATATTGAAGAAATTGCGCTTGCTCATTCAGAATTTCATCAGGACATATCTCACGATCAGGCAATTCTTCAAACCAAAAGGTCTGAAGTTTATTAAGCTCATTTAAGGTTGGGGTTGTGACAATCTCAAAACTTTCTTCGGGAACAACGATGGCGCCGCGTTTTCTATCAGTTCCAATTTTGGGCCATAAAGGTCCATCATAAAGTTCCTGAACGGAGCCTTCGCCATAACTGGGCCTCATGGCCCATGAATTTTCACGTGCCTGCACGTCTTTGGATAAAGATAAATTGGCGAGCACCGCGGACAACGCGAGTAAGGTATAAAACCACAGCGTTTTTTTAGTTACACTATGGTTGTGTGGATTGCTTTCAATAATTTGAATATGAATCCCACCCTACAGTTTTGCCTCTGCCTCTAATTTTTTCAGGGCCTCGGCCGAGAACAGCTTACCTTTTAAGCGCGCAATCATTTTAACACGCAGGCCTTTTGCCGTTGTGATGTCCTTGTCGCTGAACTTCAGAAATTCCACACCCATCGACTTGATGGCGGCAAGGGCCTCGATATTATCTTTGGCATTTTGCACGTTCACATCATCAATATATTTGGCGGCAAGCTCTTTCACTTTTGCCTGATAGTTGGCGGGAATCTGTGCCCAAGCTTCTTTGCCAATCAAGAAAGCTCCAACGCTGTAGGATAGAGGAAAATCCACCAAATATTTAATCTTGGTATTCCATTGAAGCGCAATAATCCCCAGCGGTGGAGCATAGGCGGCCTCAATAATGCCGGTTGATAAAGACGACAAGACGTCAGGTAAGGCCAGTGGAACAGAAACAAGATTCATTTCTTGGATCATCGCCATAACTAAAGGATCGCCTTCCCACGTCCAGATTTTAAGTCCTTTCAAAGAATCAAGACTCTCCGACTTTTTCTTCGATACAAAATAAATCAAACCGATCTCGAAGAATCCCAAATTTTCAAACTTATTTTTGCTAAATCCTTCATTAAAATAAGGGGCCAATTTTTTCAAGGTGGCCAGGGCCAGTTCGCGTTTTTCATAGAATGTAAAAGGCAACTCCATTACCCGCACATCACCATTGATATCGCCAAGAGTTTTGCCGGTAAAAATCCCGCCCTGAAGTTGGCCGATACGGATTTTTCTCAAAACATCGGGCTCGTCACCTTGGGATCCACCAAAGTAAATTTTGAATTTTACTTTTCCTTCGGTGCCTTTTTCAATTTCGGACGCCATCATTTTTAGATTTTTTGACCAGCCAGTTCCTTCTGGAGCCAGCACGGCCACCTTCAATGTCTGGGCGAAGGCCTGGAAGGAGAACATCAAAACAAGAATCATTAAATACTGAAATTTCATAAAATCACACCTCGTTACATTAAGTCTTTTTCTATACTCTTAAGCATTTCATATTGTTTAATCGCAATCGTTTGGAAAAGAAGAAGGCCTTTATCCTGAAATTCTGGCATGGCAGGTTCTCCCTTTTCTCTCCAAGGGATATGGGCCAGATATTTCTCACGCATATTTTTCAAATAATCCATTTCCTTTTTAAACTCTTCCTCATCGGCCATGGGGATAATATAAAACCGCAGGTAGGCAATTCGCGCCAGCCAGTTGTTGGGATACTTATTAATCATGGCCTTAAAAAGGTTCTTTCCTTTCACGGGGTCCCCACCTAACATTTTGGGACGGCCAGCTTCGTAGGCGGCGAAGAATAGGTCACAGGTTCCATAGTTAATATCGGGACGTTTCATGGCCACCCAATCAAACATGGCCTTCACGATCGGAAGCAAGGAGACCATTTTCATTTGGTCCTTTTGTAAAAAAATCAGCGATCCCAAACTTTGGGCGGTATAGAGCACACCCTCCAAGTCTAAGGTGGAGTCGTCAAAATTTTTGTCGAGAAGTTTTATAATTCCCTGATCCACATTGATGTTTTGTTTTAAATCTTCAAAGCTCACTCCATTCAGTTCCATAAATTTGAAACCAAAATCGACGGCCTTGGTATAATTGGCCAGAAGCTGATAGCGCAGGTTTGACTCACGATCCTTAAATTGATCCGGAATATAGAGAGTTTCAGTCACGGCAAAAGCGTAGCCCGTGTATCCCTTGGCCAGGCCCACTAAAAGTTTTTTGTTCTTGGGTTGAAGATAAACCATCCCCTCCATCATCTTTAAATTGCCGGGAACGCCATCTTTGAAAATCTCCCAATTACCTTCTGTCTCAATTTCCTTTGTGGCATCAAAAAGCATGTCAGAAGTGGTGTTGACGGCGACCTTTTGAACAAGACCACAGGATGAAAACAAGAAGACCATCATGACGACGAATAGCTTAGACATAACCGCGCCCCTAAACAAAATGAATTTAAGAGGATTAAAACTTATTGGTAATAGCTTGCCTTACCTTCTAGGTATTTACAACAGTTCTGACGATCTAACAGCTTGAAACTGAGATGGCAAAAACTCACCTGGGGTGATCTTTGTGCATGGGGTTGGGAATAATTTACTTCTATGTTAAAATGAAGTTACGTTGGGGAAGAATCCAACTAGACTATTAATTGGCCCGAAGGTTGAACCGATAAGGTGTTACTAGGGCGGTTTTTTCAAATAGGAGGCAGGTATTGAAGTCAGACAACTTAAGCATGTGAAGTGACTTCGAAAACCAGTCCACCTACCTAATAATGGTGGCTTATCAAAGGGTTTTTAAAGGCACTTCGCGAGCAGGATGAAGTGTCAAAACTTTAAAAACTGGAGATGAGCCATGAATCTAAAACAGAAAGTTCCCAAAGAATTTCACGAAGAAGCGTTACTTGCAAATGTTGCGGCATCAGAAGTGGTGTTGAACGTAACAGATTGTGGTGTAAAGGCAGCGCCTTTTATGGGTCGCAGTCTCTCTACTCCCGATTCATTACGTCCAGCCAAGTCTGTGATTAGAAAATCTTGCCGGCCAAAAGTAGGAACGAGCAAAAGCGAAACTCTGTAGTTAAGGCCAGGCGAATGAACGCTTGATCGAGTTTAAGGCCTCTTCGCGGGCCTGACTCAGTTCTTGTTTACGCAGATCGTGTAGATATTCCAAGTAACGCCCTCTCGCAATGAAGAGATTGTTAATATACGTCACCTGAAATGCTTTCAACTCTTTGAAGCATAACTTTTTTTCTTCCGCCGTAAGTTTTCGTTGAGTGCGAGGGCCGGCGTCAACGGCATTAATCATTGCCTCGTTTTGCGCCAGAGCGAAGGTTGAAAATTCTCCATTACAAACACGTTTCTTGTGAAAAATGTAGCGTTCCATTTGCTCACGAAATCGATCAATTTCTTTAGCGAAATTATCAGGTGTTACATTTTTGAGTTGCTCGACCTCTTGATAAATTCTTTTGGTGTAATCGAAGGTACTTTCACCTGTTGTGCCGCTGGTTGGGCCTTCGGCCTGCACCCGGTTTCCGGGAGAAATTAGCAGGAAGAAAATGAACAGGGCACTTAACTTGCGACACATATGCAACACTTTAACCACTCGTGTTCCCTTTTACAATCAAAGTTAAAAGAACCTGAGCAACTTTTCGCGGATCATTGCGTGCCTTTTCATTAAGCCCAATCCAAAAGGTCTTATTTTTTGATTTTTCACCACGCATAAGCAAGCAGTGAGTCGGAGCAATGGCCAGAAATTTCGCCAAACTTTTAGTAATGGCCGAATTGGCTTCTCCTTCAATTGCACGAGCGTGGGTCGCCATATAGAGCACCCCCTCTTTCAGGAGGATCTCATCGCGCTTGGCCCCCGGGCGCGCACGTATTTCCAGTTCTAAAAAAACATCATACCCACTTTTTCCATCATGCAAGGTGGCCTTCATCTCTTTACAAACTTGGGTCAGAGGATGATCAGAGGAAAAAATCATGGCGCCAGTTTTTTTCATGTTGCTTGTCGACCTTGAGAAATTTTTTCAATTCAAGAATAAAACGATCGAGTGGAAAACCCACAACATTAGAGTAACTCCCACGAACGGACTTAATGAAGACCAGTCCGGCGCCCTGGATGCCATAGGCTCCGGCCTTATCTAAGGATTCTTCTGTGTCGAGATACATTTCCATAAGATCGTCAGTGATCGGGCCAAACTCCACTTCGGTTTTTTCATAAAAAACGTGTGCGCGCTCTAAGGTTTTAATCGCCACGCCGGTATACACGATATGAACTTTGCCCGAAAGTTCCGTCAGCATTTTCCTGGCATCTGCACGAGAAGAAGGTTTGCCAAAAATTTTCTTGCCAAGAACTACAGTGGTATCGGCGGAAACAAGGAGGGGATTGGTGATCTGTTTTGACTTCTGGAGAAGAGCTAAAACGGCTTCTCCTTTTTCGTGTGCCAAGTCTTGGACATATTGAATAGGATCTGGTGCCGGACGATCTTCATCAATGGGGCAAACAACAACTTCAAACTTGATCCCGAGATGAGAGATAAGTTCTTTTCTGCGAGGACTTTGACTGGCGAGCACAAGCTGAAATTTAGGGTTTGTTCTTAACATATTTCCAGAATGGATTCTTAGTGGAGTTTAACTCTTCACGATCTTGAGCATTATGCTCTAAGTATTCTCCATTGGCCATATAGCTATCGATAGCGAGTTCGTAAAAATTTGGCCCAAAAGACATGGCATTAAAGGACTCCCCTTTTTCCTGCATTTTGATACGAAATTTTTCGGCCACCAAAAGCCCCGTGGTCTCCTCACGTCTGGTGTATTCAATTAAAAAGCTCTCACGTCTTTTCAACTCATCTTCTTTGACTGATGGGCGATTCCACATCCGATATTGCCATCCACCATAAAGATCAAGAGTCGGTGGTAGAGAAAAGAACGGCTTGGTGTATTGTTGCATGATCATTTCACGCGCCAAAAACAGAGTGGGAATATTGGAAACAAAAAATTCTCCCAGCCCCATGGTTTTTTGTTCTTCATCAGGCAGATCGTTCAAGGCCCGGCCCTTGGGATCAATCACATACCACTTACCTTTTTCCAATGTTTCAGTGGTAGTATTTTCGTGTCCGCGATAATAGAAAGTTGGCGCAGGAATTTCCGCCAATGGCCCTGTGGCCTCATCATGATGAAGTTGATCAGGATAAATTTTCATCATGGATTTATCACCTAAGAGCACCACGAATTCACCACTCAAAGATTCGCCAGAAACGGTGCCATTGGGCATGACCAAAAATGTTTTTGTTTTTTTACCTTTCATGTAGGCCGAATTTTTGGCCATGAGATCACGCAGCCGAACAGCTTGGGCAAAAGCAGGAGAGGGAGTTCGCAGAGAATCAAAAAGTTGAGTTTCTTTAAGTGGAATTTCATCGACAACTTTATTGGCCGAATAAAGAGGGAGAGGATAAAACAAGGGATCAGTTTCTCGATCACCCTTGATGGGTGGGGCCCCAAGCTTGCGAGAAAGCCAAATCATTTGACCTGCATTAAGACGAAGATGATAAAAAATTTCTTTTACAGAAAGATTTATTTCTTTAAATGTTACGGATGTCTCCGGTGAAAGGCGAACCATCGTTCCATCTAATAACACCAGCCACATATAACTATTTTTCAAAGTCACGATTTCATCGCCCTCTTGAAAACGAGTGCGGAATTGTGCATTGGCGAAACCTTCTCCTCGATAGATATGGCAATAACCGATACAATGAAGAACACGCCCGATTGATTCTTGCAAGGCCAAATCTTGTCGATTTGTTCTCCAATGCGGATTCTGATCTTTTAAGGCAGACTCACGCTTCCATGCTTTAAAATCCAACCAATTGTCTGTGTCAACTCGTTCCCATCTGATATAACTTTTTGGCTGAGGCTCCATCCATCCCGGCAATTCTATTCCGCCTTCCATGATGGGATTTTTTATTTTTGCGGCCGACTTCTTCTCCACCGGCCGGCCGACTCCCCAATCAAGGAGGTTGAGAAACTCTGAAGAGCTGGCCTCCTGCCCCACAGCAGAGTCATAAGCTGGGAGAAATACGCCAACAGCAAGTCCACAAAGCAGAACATACCAAAAATGAAATTTCATACCTCTCTTATCGACGACTAAACGTCTTCATCAAGAATTCTTCATCTCTCGCTCCGGCAGGGCAGAAAACTCCTCTTTTCTTGCCTTTTAGAGGCCTTCGTTGCATGATGCAAGGTCGGATAACCCTTTATTTTCCGAGGAGATGGCCGTGACTCAAGAAAGATCAGGTCACAATTCAGCTACAGAAACGAATGACGTGGGTGATGCAGCCGCATTGACCGGCCAAAATGATCAATTTTCCTTCGTTCAGGCCGAACACAAAATTCTTAAATTTTGGAAAGATCGCGATATTTTTAAAAGGACTTTGGAAAAAACCGCGAAAGGGAAACCATACATCTTTTATGATGGGCCTCCTTTTGCCACTGGCCTCCCTCATCACGGACACCTTGTTGGTTCCATTTTGAAGGATGTCGTGCCTCGCTACTTCACCATGAAAGGCCGCTATGTCGAACGCCGTTTTGGTTGGGATTGTCATGGTTTGCCGATCGAGCATGAGATCGATAAAAAATTGGGAATGACCGCCCACGATGCGGTCAAAAAATTTGGGGTCAAAGGTTATAACGACGAATGCCGTAGCATCGTCCAGCGCTATACCAGTGAGTGGGAAAAAACCATCACAAGAATTGGCCGATGGGTCGATTTTAAAAATGACTACAAGACCATGGATATCACTTTCATGGAATCTGTGTGGTGGGTTTTTAAACAGCTCTGGGATAAAAAGCTCGTTTATCAAGGCACAAAA
The DNA here is from genome assembly GCA_023250775.1 of Bdellovibrionales bacterium. GTDB lineage: Bacteria > Bdellovibrionota > Bacteriovoracia > Bacteriovoracales > Bacteriovoracaceae > GWA2-49-15. Next base: position 381 of record JAHFAA010000139.1, on the reverse strand, counting down.
GTTGTACCGTTTTCTACCGCACTGGGAACGGTGCTCTCAAACTTTGAGGCCGGTCTCAACTATCAAGACGTACAGGATCCCGCCATCACCATTCTTTTTAGTTGGCCGATGAAGATGCCTACATGGCCGCGTGGACCACAACACCTTGGACACTTCCCTCAAACCTCGGTCTTTGTATGGGGGCCGATATTGATTATGTAAAATTGCGCGATAAAGATTTGGGAAAAACGCTGATCATGGCGCAGGCCAGAGTCGACAGCTATTCCAAAAAAGAAATTTTGAAATTCTTAGTACCCACAAAGGACGTGAATTCAAAGGCCGCAAATATCAGCCACTCTTTCCGTACTTTGAACATTTGAGCAAAGAAGGTGCCTTCGTTAT
>JAHFAA010000549.1 GCA_023250775.1 Bdellovibrionales bacterium | reverse complement strand
CAACCAGAAATCTTTCTGAAATTAAAACAACAATGTCAGAATTCCCTGTATATTAAATATTCCGCCTCAAGAAACTTGACGAGACTCGACCAATTAAAATGCCTTCTCGTCTCGCCCTTTTCAAAAATTGGTCAGTTTTTTTTAATTCGAAGAATTTATCGAACAGTCCTAGAGTAAGGACTCAATTTTATCCCAAAATCTCATTTCCTCATCGGCAGAGTTACTCGCAATGGATATGTCAAAATCATACGAGACAGCACCGACATTCTCATTGGTAATTAATTTGCAACCACAAAGTGCAGCTTCTCCAACCACTCTCCCTTGAGGCACCGGCCAGCGAGGCAGATAGACAAAATTTTTCGCACGATTGAATATTTTCGGGAGTTCGGCATAGGGTAAGAAACCAAAATAATTTGCAAAACTGACATCCAGGTTTTGCGGATTTTTGCCAATGATCGTAAGCCGCTTTGTCTGATCATTCCCAAACATTTTCTTTAAATTGTCATACCCCTTGGCCTCACCAACGACACCGACAAAAAGATATTCGATGTCTCTCTCAACGTGGGTATTGTAAAACATTTGATTATCAAGAAGAGGACGAATCACAAATGTTTTATTTGTATCAAGATCCATCATCTTACAAATAAGATCACGGTGTAGTGGAGATTCAAAAACGTTCAAAATTGAATTCTGGTACATTTCACGAATCAAACTTTTTTGTTGAAAACATGCATTTCCAAAATCACCTAAGCGAATTCTTTGATATAAAGAAAGTCCTTTCTTGTAAGGGCAGATTTGTGAATTTTTCCCTGTACACGGCAAATAGCCAAGATTGCAGCAGTCAACATAGGCATTATCGATATGAATATAGCGTTTGGTTTTGATAATCTTTTTTACTCGACTGAGATTTATTTTCTTGAAGCTATCGGCGCAATTAAATACATCGACAAGCATTACAAGATCGTTATTATCGTCTTTGGCTTGAGTCTTTGGTTTTCGCGTTTCAAATGATGTTACATGCCCCCTATTGATTCTCCCCCATTCCAACAATTGCCTCATGATCGCCTCGGCACCACCTGAATATACATAGGGGTCTAAATACGAAAAATAATTGATTTTCATCGGACCTTTTTCCTAGCTTTTTTTGACAGTAACAACAATTATCGCTATGTTGTTGGGCATCCTAACAGAAACTCATGACGCATGAATATTACCAATCTTAAATCAAAATTGCCAGAAAGGGTGACTCTCGTTACGCCCCCGTCGGTTTTTTTGCTAGACGAGAGAGTCTTCGTCAATCTTGGGATCCTCAAAATTGCTGCGGTCTTAGAGCAATCGAATGTTGCGATTGAACATATTGACCTATCGGGTATTCAGAATTTTTTAAGTGCTCTCACTGATTATATTACTAATACTAAATCCAAGTTTGTAGGAATTACCACAACAACTCCCCAGTTGCCGGCGGTGGTGAAAATTATCAGAACTATAAGGGCCCTTCGACCTGAGATGAAAATTATTCTAGGTGGGCCTCATGTCACCTTATGTCATTCTGCCTTCAAACTGGAGCAAAAACTGGGACGCGTGGCCCGCGCGCATAAGGCCATGGCACAGCTTGAAACCTTGGCCGATGTTCTTGTGAGCGGTGATGGCGAATTCGCTGTGATCCATGCGCTCCAAGAAAACGCGCCGAAGTTGATTGATGGTGACGATCCCAAAACCGAATTATTTCTTACCAATAAAACTTATGAAACAACTCCATTTCCGGCCAGACATTTGGTCGACCTTGCCAGCTATAGATACAATATTGAAGGCCGACTAAGCACAAGCCTTATTGCTCAACTTGGATGTCCTTTCGGATGTGGCTTTTGTGGTGGCAGAAATTCAAAATCGCTTCGGATGATTCGAACGAGATCTTCTGAGTCGATCGTTGCTGAAGTTCGCCTACTTTATGAAACATACGGCTACACAGGTTTCATGTTCTATGACGACGAACTCAATGTCAGCAAAGATTTAGTTCCGCTTATGCGTTCTCTTGAAGATTTACAGAGCAAACTTGGAGTAGATTTTCGTTTCCGCGGTTTTATTAAATCCCAACTCTTCACCACAGAACAGGCGGTGGCCATGTACCGTGCAGGCTTCCGTTGGATTCTTTCTGGATTTGAATCTGGCTCTGAACGCATTTTGGAAAACATAAACAAGCGCGCCACACGAGACGAAAATACCAGGGCCATGGAAATTGCCAATAAAGCAAATTTAAAAGTTAAGGCCTTGATGTCAGTTGGGCATCCTGGTGAATCAGAGGAAACTATCCGCGCAACTCAAGAGTGGTTATTGCAGGTGAGGCCGGATGATTTCGACTGCACAGTCATAACCACGTATCTTGGCACTCCCTACTATGACGAGGCCACTCGCCATCCTGAACTTCCCCATGTTTGGACATATGTCTATCCGAAAACTGGCGACAAATTACATTCTTATGAAGTGGATTTTTTTGAAGTCGCTGAGTATTA
>JAHFAA010000138.1 GCA_023250775.1 Bdellovibrionales bacterium | reverse complement strand
CGTTCTTTATTTGCAGCGCTCTTGGCAGCAACAGATTTAAAAATAATAGAGGGAGATGAAGGGGTGATAAAATTGAACTTGTAGACAAGCTTCCCCTTATCATTAAGTTCGAGCAAAAAACTATCGCCGTTAGCGAAGGAGCCCTTTCCGGTAGATTCGTTAATCATTTCAAAATTTTTGATAACTAAGGGAGTGTCATTCAAAAGAATTTTGAAATCGAACTCGGGACCAACAATGAATTCAAATTTTTCACCAATCGATGGTGCAGTGTAAGACAAAATCTTAAGATAACGATCAAATGATACGCTTGTAAGACCTTTCTTGAGAGTGAAAATAGTATTCTCGACGCCATCAAGAGGCTTAATGTCAGTAACGGGTTTTTGAGTGGACGTTGCTTCTTTGCTTGTAGCTTGCCCCTTATCGGCTACATTATTGGCCATCGTGGAGGACGTAGTTGTGGGTTCCAATTTTGGCGTTTTAGGAACGAAAAAAAACTGCCATGCAAAAAGCACAACACCAGAGAGAACAACCGCCATCAACGCACGTTTTTGTTCTGATTCCATATACGCTCCCAAGTTATCAAGAACTTAAACCATACTTAAGCAAATCAAAGCTTCGCTTAATGTCTTCAAGACAAGGCCACTTATCAATATTCGACCGAAGATTCGGGCCCACGATAAGACTGCATTTTAAAGATTTAAGTTCAGGATCATGTCTTACAACTTCTCGAACAATTCGTTTAAATCTATTTCTTAAAACAGCATTCCCATACCGTTTTGGAACAGAGATCCCTAACTTAAGCTCAGAATCTGTGTTCGACTTATCGAGAATAAACATCGTAAATAAGTTTCCAAATACTCGCACCTTTCCCCTCTCGCGGATTGCAAAAAACTCATCCTTGCTTCTAAGACGATATTTTTTAGGAAAAGAATACTTCAAGATTGATTACTTGGAGCCAGTTTTAACAGATAGCTTCTTTCTTCCCTTGGCACGTCGGCGTGAAATCACATCGCGACCAGTAGTAGAGGCCATTCTCGTTAAAAATCCATGCTTTCTCATTCTTTTCTTTCGCTTTGGCTGCCAAGTACCTTTTTCCATAATAATCTCCGAATCGCCAGTAACTTTACTAAACCTGGACTTTTACCCCTAGGGACTTTAAAAATCAAGACTTATAAACGAAGGCAAAAAAGACTAAAAATAAAAAACAACCATCTTTCCAAGAAACACTCACTAGTGTTACTAGCTGTCCCTTAATTCTTTTTTTTTGAGGGTAGGAATTTATGTCAAACGAATTCCCGTTTGATCATTTTTTAAAAAAATCCCATAGCGAAAAGCTTTTTTCTCATCCTCAAGTGCATGCTCCTTCTCAGAAAGAGGCAAAACCCAATGAAAAGACAGACATTGGGGAGCTTGCAGAACTTGAAAAAGAAATTCTTGGACTACTAAGAGACTCAATACCCAAACAGAAATATAATGCATACTTTGAGAATACTTTTGAAATTATCGCCTTTGAAGATAACAAAATTGTGTTCTCATGTTCTACGCAATTTATTCAGCACATCATTGCAACCCAATACCTAGCAAACCTTGAAAGCGCTATTTATAGCACTATCGGAAAAAAGGTTGTTATTGATATCCAGGTAAATTCAAAAAATACAAGTCTGAGTTCTAATGATAAAAATATCTTTAGAGCACCACCTCAAGAGACCATTTCTGGCCAAGAAAAAGACAATCCTTATAATCGAGCATTAAAATCTTCACAAAAAAAACCCGGTGAATTTAAATTTACTCTTGATTTAAATCAAACTTCCGAAGATTTACACAAGGTTGCTGAATCCAAGTTTCTATCTCACGTCCGCTCTGATTTTGGGAATATTATCATCGACGCGAATAAAACTTTTGATACTTTCGTGGTGGGTAATTCGAATGCGATCGCCTACGCAACATGTCAGGCGGTTGCTGTAGACCCAAGTCGCCAAGGAAAACAATGCAAGTATCAATGCCTCTACATTTATAGTGATTCGGGTCTTGGGAAAACACACCTACTCCATGCTGTTGCAAACAAAATTAAAGAGCTTTACCCCAATCTCGTGGTTGCTCTACTTTCTGCTCGCGACTTTACCAAGGAAATGGTTAATTCAATCAATGATAAAACCATGGCCGACTTTCAAAAAAAATACTCAGAAGTTGTCGATGTACTTATCATTGATGATATTCATGAATTGAGAAATAAACCGACCACGCAAAATGAGTTCTTCCATATTTTTAACGAACTTCAAAATCGTGGAAAACAACTTATCTTCACAAGTGACAAACTACCTTCAGAAATCGATGGAATTCCAGAACGCCTGAGGACTCGTCTTCAGTGGGGGCTTCTCATCGATATTCAACGCCCGGATTTCGAAACCCGTCTTGCCATTTTGAAACGAAAGTCTGCTGAGCTGGATCTCTATCTACACGAAGACATCTTTCAATTGATGGCCTCGACGATAACTTCGAGCATAAGAGAGCTTGAAGGATCGCTTATCCGTCTTTCGGCGCACAAGGACCTCTTAAAGGTAGAGATTGATGTTGAGATGGCCAAGGACCTGCTCAATTTATCTTCAAAATCTACCAGAGAAAAACTTAACGCCGAAACAATTACCAAGGCCGTGGCGAATTTTTATAAAATTCCAGTTATTGATATTCGGTCAAAGTCACGGACCAAAAACATCACCCACTCTAGACACGTTGCAATGTACTTAATTCAAAAGCATTTATCTTCTACCCTGGCCGAGATTGGTTCTTTTTTTGGTGGTCGAGATCATACATCTGTAATTCATGCTATAAAAAAAATTGATCAAGAAGTTCAACTTAATGGTTTTGTTAAGCATGAGATTATAAGTATAGAAGGTTCATTATCCACATCAAACGAAGTGTTCTAGTTTTCCCCATTTCGCTTGGTGAATAAAAAAGAGAAATTATTAGTTTGATAAATTGGGAATATCTTGTGGAAAAGTTCTTCTTTTTTAGTTTCTTTTGCTTTTCTTTTTTTTAATTTTCTACAATTTATTCAGAAATGTATTGTGAAAAACTTGAAATTGCTTTTTTGTGGCATTTTCTAAAAACATCTTGCTCCTCAAAACAATTTTATTAAGATTGCTCCTTTTAAAATTTCAATGACTTAAGTGCTTTTTTAAGATTTCCACATTCTAATAATAAATAAGAATATATAGACTCCTTTTCTTTTTAAAAATGAATAGGTTTACATTCGTTCTATTTTTCTGTTTAAATTACGCCTCTTTATGATTCTTAATTTAGACATTATTAGTTTTAGAGAAGCTATTAATACGCTTCTTTCGGTCGTTGATAAAAAGAATACACGCCCAATTTTGAGCTATATTCTTTTTTCCGCCTCAAAGGGAAGTCTCATTCTCACCGCTACAGACTTAGAAGTTTCAGCAAAAATAGTATTAAAAGCCGATGTCGAGGGTGAAGGCTCTTTTTGTGTAAATGGAAAAAATCTATTTGATATTCTCAGAGAGCTTCCAAACCAAAATTTAGTAATCTCTGTGAATGATAAGACGAACACCCTGAATCTAAACTGCGCTTTGATTGAATATTCTCTTCTCATTTTAGGCCCAGAAGATTTTCCCAAGATTGATTTTCAAGCACTTCTCCCCACTTTTGAAATAGATTCTGGAAAACTAAGAGAATTAATTTCCAAAACATCACACGCAATTTCCAATGATGAAACTAGAATATATTTAAATGGAATTTATCTCCAAGAAGTGAATTCTAGACTCCGTGCTGTGGCCACCGACGGGCACAGACTTGCTCTCTATGAAATGGACTTAGATGACAAACAAAAAGTGGAAGCTCTTATTAACGGTGTAATTATCCCTAAAAAAGGCGTCTACGAATTAAAAAAAATGACAGAGACAAACTTGTCTAAAATAAAAATTGCAATGGATGAAAGTTTTCTGATTCTCAATTCATCAGAAAATTATTTTTTATCAATCCGACTCATTTCTCGAGAGTATCCAAAGTATCAAGCAGTCATTCCTTCGAGAACAACCTATAAACTTGTTGCTGACAAAACATTACTTTTTGATGCCGTAAAAAGAATAAAAATTATGGCAAATGAAAAAAGTAACGGCGTGAGAATTAAAATTTCCAGCAAGGAATTAGTTATTACAGCGAATCATCCTTCACTTGGAAATGCTCAAGAAAAAATTGACGTTAATTATGATGGGAAAGAAATGGTTATTGGGTTTAATGCAAAATATCTTATGGAAACACTTTCCACACTGGATGAAGGTGAAGTCAGTTTCGAGTTAAATAATGAACTCAGTCCCGTTATAGTAAAATCGGAAAAACATCCAAATTATCTCGGCATTATCATGCCTCTAAAACTTTAATGCTACTTTCTGTTCAAAAAATTCTGATTGAAAACTTTCGAAACCTTAAGGCCGCACCGATAGAATTTGGCCCATTTGTAAATGTTGTTTTTGGAAAAAATGGCAATGGAAAAACAAACATACTTGAAGCGATCTATTTTTTGCTCAGAAAGAAGTCCTTTAAAAAAAACACCGGATTTGCACAGCTCTTAAGCTACGACAATGAAGAGGCCCAGATATCTATAAATGCCGCCATAACAACAACCGAAGGGATTCAGAATATAGGTATTAAGATTTCCAATGAATCTTCACAATATTTCATTAATACAAAGAAAGTTAGAGACACTCAATACGGCCAGACTTTATTTATTGGACCCTTTGATTCCGGTCCATTTTTTTTAAGCTCTACAGAGCGAAGAGATCTTCTCGATGATTTAATTGGGGAAGCTGATAATGAATACAAAAAAATTCTAAGAAAATATTTTACCGCTCTCAAATTTCGAAATTCTTTGCTCCAGAAAAAACCAAATAAATTCCGAGAACAAATAAAATCAATAGATGTCCAAATGGTAGAATTTTCAAACTACTTAATGGAAACCAGAAGCCGCTATATTCAAAGACTAAATAAATATTTAACGCCAACTTATAAGCAACTTTTTTCCGAAGAGGTAGAACTGAAAATGGAATATTCTCCCACCCTTCCTATTGGCCAGGGTGTTGGTGAGATTGAGAAAATCTTTGAAAAATCGCTGGGGAAAGATGAAAAAATTGGGCATACGACAGTCGGACCTCATCGCGACGATTATATTGTGCTCTTCAATAACTATAGCGCAGTGGAATTCTGTTCATTAGGACAACAGAAAATGGCCTTCCTGAGCATTCTTTTCGGCCATCTTGATTTACTCCTTGAACAATGTAATTTGAGGCCGATTATCCTCATAGATGACATATCTGGAGAGCTGGATGCTGCGCGTTGGTATAACTTAATAAATTTCTTAAGTAAGCGCCGTCAACAAATAATCATTACAACTGCTAATGAGGCCTTTAAAGACGCTTTAAATACAATCCAACACGCTAAAAGCATTTTCGTTTCATCTGGAGAAATATACACTACATAGATATTTTTATAATCGTCTGAAGGAGTGCGTCATTGGAAAACTCAACTTCCATATCTAAGGTTGATAGGAAATATACTACCGACCAAATTAAGGTCCTTGAAGGACTCGAGGCCGTACGTAAACGACCCGGAATGTACATTGGTGATACACACTTTAGAGGTCTCCATCATCTGGTCTACGAGGTGGTTGATAACTCCGTGGATGAGGCCTTGGCCGGTTTTTGTACAGACATAAATGTCATTATCCACGTTGATAATTCTGTTACTGTTTCTGATAACGGAAGAGGGATTCCAGTCGAAATTCACCCGACAGAAAAAATCTCCGGTGTTGAACTTGCCTATGGAAAACTTCACGCTGGCGGAAAATTTAACGAAGAAGGCGGAGCTTATAAAGTTTCAGGTGGCCTCCACGGTGTTGGTGCTGCGGTTGTTAATGCTCTTTCAAAATATGTAACACTGATGATTAAGAAAGATGGAAAACTTCATCGTGTCCATTTTGAACATGGCAAGGCTGTCGAGCCGCTAAAAGTGATTGGAGAAATAGCCGATCCATTAGACACAGGAACAAGTGTTACTTTCAAACCAGATAATGAAATTTTTGAAGTTCTTGAATTTGACTACGATACCTTGGCGACCCGATTTCGCGAGATGGCCTTTTTGAACAAAGGTCTAAAAATAATACTTCTTGATGAACGCACGGAAAAAACGGAAACATTCCACTACAGTGGCGGCATCTCTGAATTTGTGAAATGGATTAATCGCGCAAAAGAACCAATTCATGACAAAGTTATTTATTTTTCACAAACGCGCGAAAATTACGAAGTCGAAATTGCTATGCAATGGACGGAATCCTATTCCGAAGTAATTTTTGGTTACGCTAACGCCATTTCAACACCCGAAGGTGGCACGCATATTTCTGGATTTAAGACTGCTTTGACTCGAGTTTTAAATAACTATGGCAAAGACAACAATATTTTTAAAAATATTAAAATCGGTCTTGTCGGCGAGGATATGCGAGAAGGACTCACCGCCGTTGTTTCTGTAAAACTTCCGGAATTACAATTCGAAGGACAGACCAAAAGTAGACTTGGCAATTCCGAGGTTGAAGGGATTGTAAATTCCCTTGTTGGTGAGGGATTGAAAACCTATCTTGAAGAAAATCCTGGCGTGGCAAAGACAGTTTTAAAAAAATGTGTTGATGCCGCAGCTGCAAGAGAAGCTGCTCGTAAAGCGCGTGAATTAACCAGACGAAAAACGGCGCTTGATTTTGGTGGGCTTCCCGGAAAAATGGCGGACTGCCAAGAAAAAGATCCTGCCTTGTGTGAAATCTATATTGTCGAGGGTGATTCAGCTGGTGGGTCGGCAAAGCAAGGAAGAGACCGAAAAACTCAGGCAGTCTTACCGCTCAAAGGTAAAATTCTCAACGTCGAGAAGGCCCGTTATGACAAGATGCTTGGTAATCAAGAAATTAAAATGGTTGTGCAGGCCCTTGGAACTGGTATTGGCCGTGAAGGTTTTGACTTAAGTAAATTGCGTTATCATAAGGTCATTATTATGACCGATGCTGACGTTGACGGTTCCCACATCCGAACACTCATTTTAACACTTTTTTATCGTCAGTTTCCGGAGCTTTTAGAAAAAGGTCATGTTTATATTGCCCAACCACCGCTATATAAGTTCAAAAAAGGCAAGGTTGAAAAGTATCTAAAAGATGACAAAGAGCTTGAGGAATTTTTAATTATCAATTCTTTCTCTGGAAATAAAATTTTCTTCAATGAAAAAGAGGTCAACCCTACTGATTTTATTTCAGTAGTAAAAAAATATTTGCACTATGAAAAGAGTTTGAGCTCTTACGACATGCACTTTGACTCTGCTCTTCTGAAAAAAATCGTGGAAGATGGCGTGATTCGTTCTTCCCTTTTTCTTGATCCTGTTAAATTAAAAACTGTCGTTGACGAGCTTAATTTGTACTTTCAAAAGAAAGAATCAGAACTTTTAAGATCATACATTTTTGCCATTGATCGCGATATTGATGCCGTAAAAAGTTCATTGAAAATTACGATCAAAACGACTGCGCGAACCAAGAGACTTAAATTGAATACAAGTTTCTTGGATTCTTCTGATTTCAATGGTCTTCTGAATTCCTATGATGGAATTAAAAACTTTATAGACGGAGAATTCAAAGTTATTTCCGAAAAACTGGGAACGAAGAAATTGCAGGGCATTGGAAATTTAGCGCATGCTCTTTTAGAGCAGGCCAAAGAAGGTGCCTACATTCAACGATATAAAGGTCTTGGTGAAATGAACCCAGAGCAGCTCTGGGAAACAACCATGAATCCAGCCAATAGACGAATTCTTCAAGTGAATGTTGAGGACACCCTAGAGGCAGATCAGGTGTTTTCCGTATTAATGGGAGACCAGGTTGAACCTCGGCGGCAGTTTGTTGAAGAGAATGCATTGAACGTTCGAAACCTTGATGTATAAAAAAGATTTAAGAGTGGGGCGAAGTAAATGAGCGAAGAAATTAATCCAGTCAGCAAAAATGTTGTTCCAGTGCTGATTCAGAAGGAAATGAAGGACTGTTATCTTGATTACGCAATGTCAGTAATCATTGGGCGTGCTTTGCCGGACGTGCGCGATGGCTTTAAGCCTGTGCACCGACGTTGCCTGTATACCATGAGCACCATGAATAACTATCACAATAGGCCCTACTTGAAATCGGCGAGAGTGGTTGGTGATGTCATGGGTAAATATCATCCCCATGGAGACTCTGCGATTTATTCAACCATCGTTCGTATGGCGCAAGATTTTTCTCTTCGCTATCCCTTGGTAGATGGTCAAGGAAATTTTGGTTCCATAGATGGTGATGAAGCAGCGGCGATGAGGTACACCGAAATTCGAATGAACAAGATTGCAGAGGAAATGCTGCAAGATTTGGAAAAAGAAACAGTTGAGTGGCAACCGAACTATGACGGATCTTTAAGCGAACCAAAAGTTTTGCCGACAAAAATTCCAAATCTCTTAATCAACGGGTCCGCCGGCATTGCCGTTGGTATGGCCACCAATATTCCTCCTCATAATTTAGGAGAAATCACCAGGGCCTTAATTCAACTTCTTGATAGTCCTGATTGTTCTATTGATTCATTGGTTAAACTTATTCCTGGTCCAGATTTTCCAACTGGCGGAACTATTCACGGAATAGAAGGTATTAAATCTGCTTACCACACTGGAAAAGGCATAATTCAAATCCGTGGTAATGCTGAAATTGAGCAAACCACAAAAGATCGCGAAAGAATTGTTATTAAAGAAATTCCCTACCAAGTAAACAAGGCCAAGCTTATTGAACGAGTTGCAGAGCTCGTGAATGAAAAGGTGCTTACGG
>JAHFAA010000548.1 GCA_023250775.1 Bdellovibrionales bacterium | reverse complement strand
GAACGTGGCATTGGAACGATTGCCATGGATGGCGGCGACTTTTTTGAAGGCAATCTTTTTTACCTCGCTGATCGAGGAAAAATCGCCTATCAAATTCACGGAAGCGTTGGTTTTGATGTGGTCACGATTGGAAATCATGATTACCTCATGGGGGCACGAGACCTCGAGCCGATTATCCGTGATGTTCCCACCAGCTTCCAACTTTTGGGCGCCAATTTCCATGTCGACAAAAAATACACCGCCATTAACACTAAAATTAAACCTTACTGGGAAACCGTCGTGAACGGCGTGAAAGTCGGGGTTGTCGGTCCTACGCTCAACGATGTGCTCTATAAATGGCGCATTGGAGAGGGAGATATCAGCGACGAAATTGCGGCCACGCAAAAATACGCGCAAGAGTTGCGCGCCCGTGGCAATCAGATCGTCATCGCCCTTACCCACGTAGGCCTCTCGAAAGATCGCAAGATCGCCAAGGCCGTTCCCGAGATCGATTTCATCGTCGGAAGTCACAGCCACGATACTATGTTCAATGTTGAATATGTCCAAAGCAAGGGTAACAAACGTATTGGGATTGTTCAGGCGGGAAGCCATCTCCAGTGGCTAGGACAACTTATTCTTGATTACAATGCCGCCAAGAAAACCGTTCGCGTCGCCTCCTACCAGCTCCTTCCAGTCAAGGCCGCCTATCGCGATCCGCAAATTTTGGCGCTTATTTCCAAGGCCGACCAAAAACTGGATGACCTCTTTGGCCCAGGATGGTTAGAAGAATTTGTTGGTGTCTCACAACTCAAAACCCCTCAGATGGGTGGCAACAAGTTGGTGTGGCAATTTTTGTTAAACGATGCCATTCGTGAGGCGGTGGATGGAGATTTTGCGGTTAACGCCGAGGCCTTAGTCGGCGACAACTATCCCACGGGAAAAGACATCGATCGTCGCGACCTCTTCAACTCCAACCCACGGGTCTTCGAGTTAGACCATAAATATGGCTACGACATTTACACCGCGCGAGTCCGCGGACTTTGGATTTCGCTGGTCTTCCGCGTGGCCATGCGCATGGGACTTCCCCTTTATGTCTCGGGGATTAAATTCGATGCCGTCCCTGCGGGCGAGAGCAACTACGGCGAAAAATACAAGGTCTCCAATCTTCGCGTAAACGGCAAACGCATCAACCTTCTCAAACTATACAAAGTGGCCTTGCCTGAGGCGATCGTGCGCGGAGGCTTCGCCATCACTCAATGGGTCAGCTTGCTCTTAAAATATCCCGATGATTATAAGATCACCATGCTGCAGGCCTTGGAAGCGAAAATTCGTCAGATCAAAGTTGTGCAGGAAGATTACCTGGATCGTTACTTTTTCAAGCAAGACGGCGTCATGATGAAACCGGAGCGGGTTTTCCTTCCCTAGCCTAAAAGCGCGTGAGACAGCATCTGCATCAGGTTGGTGGTTTGATCAGTGTCGAAATTAAGCGAAGGATGAAGCTGGATCGCCATAGATAACTGTCCGTTCCAAGTCACAAGCCCGACCGCCACAGGATGGGATTTTGAAACCGGAGGGCAAAAGCCCCAAGTCTGGGAAGTATTGGCGTGAGACCAAACTCCCAGATTGCTGAGGGTTCCCGCCCATGAATGTTTTTTGTCGTGATATTTTTTTAAAATTTTATGCATGCCGTTTAGACCGATCGTTCGCCCAAGCAAAATGCCCCACCACGCCGCCCAGTGATAACCCATGCCCAAAGCGCTTTTTAATTTTTTGCCGACTATAACCACATCAGTTTTCGGATTCAAAGTGACCGAAAGATAACTGGCATGGTTGCTGTGAGGATTTGTTCGAGTGACTCCCGCCCGCATATTGACCGGAATAAGCCAGCGATTTTCTTTTTGCTCATTTTGCAGCAAAGAGCGAACGCTGGCATCCAGGGCATGAAGGATGAGAGAAGTAAGAGTGACCTTTTTGGCGCGTGCCTGTGCCGTCAACTGGCGGGTTTGCTCAAGACTAAACACCTGAACAAGCGGCGCAATTTTTTTGCCAGGAATTGCATGATCACGTTTTTTCCAATTCACCGAAGAGGCGCGTGACTCCAAAAAATATTTGAGAAATCCCAAAACTTGCTTAAAAAAACCAGGGCGCGCGTCGCTTTGGGTGCGATAGCTGGCCCCGGGGCATTGCTGTTTTTCCAGCAAGACTTGAAAACCTCCGACACCATCGTACTGACCGTGATCTAAATAGAAGACCTCTTCCACTGCGCCCGAAGAGGAACACTTGAGATAGACAATATCCGTGAATTCACCAAGGGAACGCATGATCGGAAACCACTCACCAACCCAATCCAGCTTCCAATCCTGATCATAGAACTTATTCAATTTTCTTATTTCCCGCCCCAAAATAGACTGGGACAATATTGCGTTTAATTTTCAGCCAATAATAAAATGAATTGGTCAAATGGTATATCTTATTTTTATAAGTCGATTTCAAAGCACGCTTGAGAATGTTTTTGATCGAATAAAACTCACGCAATACG
>JAHFAA010000547.1 GCA_023250775.1 Bdellovibrionales bacterium | reverse complement strand
TGTTGGCGCCAGTCGTGCTGCCGTTGATTCAGGATTTGCTCCACACTCAATGCAGGTTGGTCAAACAGGTAAGACTGTATCCCCTAGTTTGTATATCGCCTGTGGGATTTCCGGTGCCATCCAGCACCTGGCCGGCATGCGCACTTCTAAGGTGATCGTAGCTATCAATACTGATAAGGACGCACCGATCTTCACCAAAGCCGATTACGGAATTGTAGGCGACCTTTTCAAGGTTGTTCCTATCTTGACTCAAGAGCTGAAAAATTTGTTAGGAAAATAATTATTGAATTGAAGAAAGGGCTGCGATTGCGGTCCTTTCTTATTTTTTTGTACTTGCTAGAGTTCTCGCGGCCTTCTGGCCAAAATCAAAGCCACTTGCCTGAATTTTTTCTGCCATTTCTTCCGGAGTAATTGTTTCTGTCGTCATTTCTTCAGCGGGTGCTTCAACTTTATTTTTTGATTCACGCTCTTCAACCGCTTGTTCTTGCTGCTCGATTTTTGCCCGCACCATTTCTTGGGCATTGGCAGCACGATCTTCACCCATATTTTCGTTTGGAATTGGTTGAGGAGCGTCTTCTCGTAGATCTTGCTGTTTATCAAATTCTTCTTGAGTAATAAAATTCAAAATTGCACCGGCCATCGGCCCTGTGGCAAACCTGATTCTAAAAGCTGTTTGTCCATTATTGGTAAGGATACCAGACACAGACTCACCTTCTAGGTCAGCTGAAAATTGCCCACCATCATTTATTTCTGCGAAAGGAATCTCAATTGAATAGTTCTGTCCATTGGCACTCACACGA
This sequence comes from Bdellovibrionales bacterium, assembly GCA_023250775.1. Classification (GTDB taxonomy): domain Bacteria; phylum Bdellovibrionota; class Bacteriovoracia; order Bacteriovoracales; family Bacteriovoracaceae; genus GWA2-49-15. Next base: position 1,729 of record JAHFAA010000547.1, on the reverse strand, counting down.
ACGTCAACATGTTGAAGAACACCTTCTCGGATAGTCGCTCTGCCGTTGATGGCCTGGCCCTCTAAGATTACATTTGTCACTGCAGGCAGCATGGCCTTTTCAAGCACCAACTCAACGTCTGTTAAGATCAACCCCTTTTTATCGGCAGACCCGGCTTGGGCCTTATTTTTAGCATCTGTATGAGACGCAAGACCTGCCGAGGAACCCAACTTGCGATCATGAATCTTTCTGGCTTCTAAGATTTCAAATCCATTCTTCACTTTTTTGAAAATAGCGATCGTATCTTGCTCTGAATAAAAGCTAATCCAAAAAATTTGCTCTTCATCATTATCAAGCTTCACCTGACCGTTGCCAATCAATTCGAGTTTTACTCGCACATCCATGGCCTCATCTTCATCACGAGTGTTGATAAAATTGTAGACCTGCCATGCACCTGTGATCTTGTTATAGTTTTCTGGATTCACTGGCATATAACGAACGGCTGGTGACTTCTTATTTCCCGAGGCCACCTGTCTGGTTGAATCATCGATGCGTTTTGAAAGTACGACTTGTTTATTATGTCCATCCATGAATTGACGAGAGTGAAAACCGAGATCGTTGACCACGCCCCAAGCCACATAAACGCTGCAAAGTGGTACTAACCACAAGAGAGAGCGCATTTTATTTTTCTTGGCCTTGAGCATACAAAACTCCACGTTTGAGTGTAAGCTCTGCATGTTCAATGCCATGTGGCAAAAAGCCAGCTCCCTGCCTTTCTAGCCCCTGCTAATAGCGCAAGTTGTTGATATTATTCAATAATTCCATTCTTAAAAACTAACAGTCAAAAATCAAAAGTGTCATATTATTAGACGGCCATGGTTTAGGTAGACATAAAAAGGCCCGGAAATTTCCAGGCCTTCTTAAAAAAACGATAAGAAAAACGCAATTAGATCGTAGCTGAAGCGTGAGCATTCTTGCTGTCGTCAGCATTTAACTGGGGACGAGTACTTGTTCGACCGATACGCATTCCATAGAAAGAACGAATGACGAATCCAAATCCCACTAACAAGAGAATCACTCCCAATGCAGTTTTGAGTCCTGAGGACATCTCAACTGCAATCTCAGCCGCTAGCAAACCAAAGAGTGTGGTGAATTTGATAATTGGGTTCAAGGCCACCGAAGATGTGTCTTTGAATGGATCGCCTACTGTATCACCAACAACAGTGGCAGCATGAAGTGGAGTTCCTCTTTCCTTTAAATCAACTTCTACAACTTTCTTGGCGTTATCCCAAGCACCGCCAGCGTTGGCCATAAACATAGCTTGATAGAGTCCAAATACCGCGATGGAAATCAGGTATGCAGCAAAGAAGGTCGGATCAAAGAAAGCAAAGGCCAATGTGAAAGCAAAAATTACACCGAAAATATTGATCATTCCGGCTTGAGCATAAATTGTGCAAATTTTCACAACTTCTTTTGAATCGCTGACTGAGGCCTTTTCTGTTGATTCGAGCTTGATATTCTTTTTAATGAATTCAACAGCTCGGTATGCACCTGTTGAAACGGCTTGAATCGAAGCACCACAGAACCAGTAGATGACCGCTCCACCCGTTACAAGTCCAAGAAGTACTCGAGGATCAAGCAGGTCGAGTTTTAAATTAAGAAGAAGAATGATGGAGAAGATCATGGTTGTTGCACCAATGACCGCGGTACCAATAAGAACCGGTTTAGCAGTGGCCTTAAAAGTATTACC
>JAHFAA010000137.1 GCA_023250775.1 Bdellovibrionales bacterium | reverse complement strand
AAGCTGCACGAGCGGCACTGATTGCTTTCAAAGTAGGGACAAAGATAATCTTTGCTTGTATGTTGATAAGACATAGAGATACGTATGATAACGCTGAATAGTAATAAAATGAAGATACTCTTTATCCAACCACCTGTGGAGGATTATTACGATACTGATATCCGCCTTTTTCCCATGGGGCTGGCCTATTTGAAAGGCGTTTTAAATCAATTTCATCCTGAGGTGGAGGTGGAATTACGTGACTATCATGCCGGTCATGGCCGAAAGATGACTTCTCTTCCGCGAGAATTGAAATATTTAAAAGACTACTATATTGCCGGCGATCAATCTCCCTTTTGTACTTTTACTCACTATTTTCGTTTTGGGGCAAGTGCCGCCACGATCGCCGAAGACATTAAGAAAATCTCGCCGGATGTTGTGGGCATTTCCTGTAATTTTACTCCCTATTTCCGCCAGGCCATCGAAGTTGCCAAGATCGTCAAAGAAACTCTTGGCCAACAGGTTCCGGTGATTTTGGGAGGTGCTCATGTTAGTGCCGTAAAATTGGAAATGCTTCATGATCCCTGTGTGGATTTTATCATCTATGGCGAAGGCGAGCGCGCTATCGTTGAGTGGGTGGAGTGGGCCTATGGACGGCGTAAGCTCGCGGAGGTGTCATCTCTTGGATATCGCGAAAATGATGCTTTGAAGTTGAATCCTGCCAAAGAAAATTTTGCTCTTGCTGAAATTCCCTTCCCATCGTTGAATGATTTCTCTCTTGAAAAATATAGGCTGGGGACTCGGCCCTTGACCTTTATGCTCACCTCGCGTGGCTGTCCTCATCATTGTTCATTTTGTTCTGTGCACACGACGTTTGGCCTCTCCTATCGGAGGCGTTCGTTGGATTCGATCATGGAAGAAATTGAACTGCGATATACTCAAGGATTTCGCATTATCGACTTTGAGGATGACAACTTAACTTTTTTTAAAGATGAGATGAAGCATCTCATGAAACGATTGATTACGCGTTTTCCTGAGGGGGCGATGGAATTCGTCGCCATGAATGGCTTGAGTTATTTGAGTCTAGATGAAGAATTGCTCGTGCTGATGAAACGGGCCGGTTTTACCCAGCTCAATTTATCTCTCGTGACCTCTGATGAATCGATGCGGGCAAGCACCAAACGTCCTCATACTGTAACCCAATATAGTACTGTTATTGAGACGGCCTTTCGCCTTGGGCTCAAAGTTATTTCGTATCAAATTTTAGGACTGCCGGGCGAATCCTTGGCAAGCATGGTTCAAACACTCTGCTTTCACGCGCGATATCCAGTGCTCCTTGGGGCCTCAAACTTTTATCTGACACCTGGATCGCCGATTGCCGCCGATTTTCCTACTTTGCACGAAGAGGATTATGTCCGGTCGCGTTTAAGTGCCATGGCGATTGCGACGACCATTTCTCGGGATGAAATTTACACTCTCTTTATCACCACCAGGATTATAAATTTTTTAAAGGGCCTTTCTTTAACCGTGGATATGAAGATCTCGCAAGTTTTAAAGTCCAATGATGCACAACTTGCCTCAAATCAGCGTACTCACCTTGGTTTTGAATTACTAAATGATTTATTGCAAGACGAGGTTCTTTATTTTGCAACCAGCAGCGGGAAAATACACAATCAAAAATTTAAGGTGCAACTTTTTCAGCAGGTTTGGCAACAGCTCATGTTTATTAAGACGTTAAATGGCAGAACAATTTCCTTATCATAAGGGCCCTTTTGCTTTATTGTTTTAGTGAGAAATAGGTCATTCAACTGACCTTTGTCATGCAACTAGCCACCTTGGGAGTTCACCATGTTGAATATCGTTAAGCTTGAGCAACTCTTGAAGAAAAAGAAAATCGAACTCTTAGATCGCGTTAAGAAGCTCGAAAAGGATAAAACTCGAAGAGATGGGCCTCTCGATCCTGATTTTGAAGAACAGGCAACTATGTTGGAAAATTCCGAGGTAGTTGACCAGCTGGATGCTCTCGAGCGCAAAGAACTTCTGCAGATTGATGCTGCCCTTAAACGGATCAAGGATAAAGAATACGGCCTTTGCCAGATGTGCCAAGCGCAGATTAGTGAAAAGCGGCTGCTCGCCTTGCCCTATGCTACCACTTGTGTGAATTGTGTCGGGCCGTGAAAAAGTTTACAAAGTGGCGGCGCGTCGAGAAAAAATACACAGCATTCGCCATGGCCCGATTTTTATTTCTATGGAACAATTGCCCTCCTGGGCGGCTGAATGATTCAAACCTATATTGTTACTGAAAATCCTGAAAAATTTATTTTGAAACTTGATGGTGTCGAAGTTATTGCTGCCAAAAAATATCTCATGGACCCCTTCTACAGTAATTTAAAGTCGGCCAAGGTTTTTAATCTTTGCAAGTCGTACCGTTATCAAGGTGAAGGTTACTATGTAAGCCTTCTTGCCACGGCCAGGCGACATCGAGTCATGCCTGATCCTATTACTATTCAGGATTTTAAATCACAGAATATCGTCAAAATTTTTTCACTTGAAGTTGATGCTCTTATTCAAAGGTCCCTCCGAAATCTTAAATCCGAAGAGTTTGTCCTTTCGATCTACTTCGGTCGCAACATGGCCCACACCTATGATGAGTTGGCAAAAAAATTGTTCATGCATATTAAAGCACCGCTTCTGCGTGCTCAGTTTGAAAAAAATGGCAAATGGGTTTTAAAAAGTTTAAGACCGATTCCCTTTTCCGAAGTGGATGAAAAGCACATTCCTTTTTTAGAAGAGGCGGCCAACGATTATTTTAAAAAACGTAGCAGCTTATCCGGCAAAGGTTTAAAAAATTATCACTACGATTTGGCCATCTTGGTCAATCCCGAGGAATCTTCACCTCCCTCCAACGAAAAGGCGCTTGGAAAGTTTATCCAGGCAGCCAAACAAATGGGGATAAAAGCCGACCTTATAACCAAGGATGATGCCCATAAGATTCTTGAATATGATGCCTTATTTATTCGAGAGACGACGAGTGTGCCTCATCATACCTATCGGATTGCCCGCAAGGCCATGGCCGAAGGTCTCGTGGTTATTGATGATCCAGAATCTATCGTGAAATGCACGAACAAAGTTTTCCTAGAAGAGATCTTAAGTAAAAAAGGCATTCCTCGCCCCCAGACCTTTATTTTACATGAAAACAATATTCAGGAAGTTGCAGAGAAAATTTCCTATCCGTGTGTGATGAAGCAACCTGATTCAGCCTTTTCCCTCGGCGTTTTTAAGGCAGAAAATAAAGAACACTTTTTAGAGATGGCCGATAAGTTACTGGAAAAATCAGACCTGGTCATTGTTCAAGAATTTATTAAGAGTGATTTTGATTGGCGCATCGGTATTTTGAATAATCGTCCGATCTTTGCTTGTAAATATTTTATGGTGCAAGGCCACTGGCAAATTAAGAACCATGTCAGCGAAACAGTTTGTCACGATGGTGATTTCGAAACTTTGCCTATCGATTTGGTTCCTCCTCGAATTTTAGATATTGCCCTCAAGTCGTCTAAGTTAATTGGCGACGGTCTTTTTGGGATTGATTTAAAACAGGTTGGCGACAAGGTTTACCTAATTGAAGTGAATGACAATCCCAATATCGATTACGGTGTTGAGGATCAAGTGGCCAAAGACGAGTTGTATCTCGATATCATGAAGCACTTTAATAATAAGCTCAATAAGCAGCGGCTTTTGGATATTGTATGAGTAAGAAAAAGTTGAAACTTTTTGAGGCCGTTGGTCTCGAGCTTGAATACATGATCGTCAACGCAGAGACGTTGAATATTCTTCCCATCGTCGAAAAAGTTTTACGCGATCATAATCATGGAGAACTGATTGATGAATTAGATGTAGGGCCAGTGAGATGGTCAAACGAATTGGTTTGCCATGTTTTAGAAATGAAAGGTGCGGGGCCATTTCCCAGTTTCTCTTTGGCCGCCAACGCTTTTCAATCAAGCGTGGCCCATCTGAATGATTACCTCGGCAAAACGGGGGCCAGGTTGTTGCCGACAGGCATGCACCCCTGGATGAATCCTTTAAGAGAAACGGTTTTGTGGCCTCACGGCCAAAAAGAAATTTATGCACAATTTAACAAAGTATTTGGCTGTCAGGGACATGGATGGAGCAACTTGCAAAGCATGCACATCAATTTGCCATATGGAGACGAAGAAGAGTTTGGTCGTTTGCATGCGGCGATAAGAATTCTGCTTCCTCTCATTCCTGCCTTATGTGCCAGCTCTCCTATTTATGACGGAAAAATGAGCGACTTCCCAAGTAATCGTTTGCGTTTTTATGAATCGAATCAAGCCAGAGTTCCCTCTATTGCCGGTCGAGTAATCCCTGAGCCCGTTTTTAGTTTTCAAGATTACGAGAATTTATTGCAAAAGATGTACCGTGATATTTCCCCATTTGATCCTGATGGAATCCTTCAAGGCCCATGGTTGAATTCCCGTGGTGCCATTCCTAAATTTGATTACGACTGCATTGAAATCCGTTTGGCCGATGTGCAAGAATGCCCACGCATGGATATGGCGATTGCTAGCTTTATAGTGGCCTTGCTAAAGCAGTTGGTGAATGAAAAAAATATTTCCTATGAAGATCAAAAACTAGTTTCAGTTGAACTTTTACGTGATGTTTATGATAGAGCAAACCGTTTTACGGTAGAAAAAATTCCATCAAACTATGCAGCATTCTATGCTTCCAATAATCAAGATTCCTTTGCCCAGTTTTTGCATGGCAGATTTCAAGATGTGAAAAAGGATCTTCCAGACTTCGCTATTTCGACATTGGAACAATGGTTCCAGCAAGGCCCCCTTGCTTCCCGTATCAGGGCAGCCTACCTGCGCGACAAAGATTTGAAGGGGCTTTATAATGAGTTAGGCAATTGTCTTCGAGACAATCGCCTCTTCACTGTCAATTAATCTTTGATCACGATATTGACAATTTTCCCTGGGACATAAATTTTCTTAATCACTGTTTTGCCTTCGATATTTCTCTGCACATCTGCATCATTCATCGCAACGGTAAGAGCTTCTGTTTCGCTGGCGTTCTTTTTGATCTCTATAAGCGCACGTTTTTTGCCATTAATTTGAACGGCAATGTTAATGGTATCTCTAACTAAGTACTGCTTTTCAATGATCGGCCAAGTGGATTTGTAAAGGCATCTCGTTTCTCCAAAGTATTCTTTCAAAAGAGCTTCTGCGGTAAAGGGAAGAAGCACACCAATGGAAACGAGATAATCTTCGATGAGTGACTTGAGAGTAGCGTGGTCACTGTCAGCTAAATCTTTGGCGGTGTTCACGATTCGAAGAAGTGAGTTGGACAGTTCATGAACTTTTGCAACAGCATTGTTAAACAGATTTTTTTCCAACTGCTCTTCTAATTGTGCTAAGCCGCCAAAAAGATCAAACAACAGTTCCTGATATTTAAACTTGGAGAGGTCGCCACGATTAGGTTTAATGTTCGTGACTGTCGAGAGATAGGCGGAAAGATTGTTGAAATTCTTTTTAATAAATTCTTGCTTGGCCTTGATCCCTTTGTCATCCCAATCTCGATCTAATTCAGCCGGGGTGTCGCTTAAGATATAGAACCGTAGGGCATCACCGCCATAGTTCTCGATGATTTCTGTCGGCACAACAATATTTCCCTTGGACTTGCTCATCTTTGCGCCATCTTTTCCAACCATGCCGTTGCAAAAGAAATAATCAACCGGTTCATCAAAATTTACATATCCCCGGTCTTTTAAAAATTTCGTGATAAAACGAAAATAAATCATGTGCTGGGCGGCATGTTCTATGCCTCCAACATAAAAATCGACAGGCATCCATTTGTTGACTCGTGCCGAATCAAATGGTTTTTGCGCATTCTTGTTATCGATAAAACGAAAGGCGTACCAAGAGCTGCAAAGAAAGGTGTCGAGGGTGTCTGTTTCACGTTTCGCAGGCCCATGGCAGGTTGGACATTTAGTATTTATGAAATCTTTAAACTGGCGCAAATTTAAAATGCCATCTTCCATATCACTGTCGCGGGCGATGGGGAGAACGACCGGCAAATCTTTTTCGGGCACGGGAACGGTTCCGCACTTATCGCAGTAGATAATTGGGATAGGGCAGCCCCAAAAACGTTGACGACCGACTGACCAATCTCGGAGTTGAAAAGTCGTGGTGGCCTCACCATGTCCGCGCGCCACTAGGTCGTGGGTAATTTTTTCGATGGCCTGTTGGCTGCTTAAGTTGGAATAAGGACCGGAATTCACCAGCGTGCCTAGTTCGGTGAATGGTTCTTTGAGAGAACCTTGAGAAGTGTGATTCTTGGGAAGAATAACTTCATAAACAGGAAGATTAAATTTCTGGGCAAATTCAAAGTCACGAGTGTCATGACCAGGGACACACATGACGGCACCAGTTCCATAATCACCGATGACATAGTCGCCGATCCACACATTGACCTCTTTCGCTGTCGCGAATTCGGGGAATGGATGTTGGCACTTCACGGCCGTTTTAATGCCCGTTTTTTCTTTACTCTGCATCCGCTCCACTTGTGATTTTTTCAGTGCTGTTTCCACATAGGATTTAATTTCTGGAGAGGGATGTTTGGCCAAGATTTTTTGAACAAGAGGGTGTTCGGGAGCGATGACCACGGCGCACACACCAAAGAGGGTATCCGCACGAGTCGTGAAAACACGAATCGTCTCATCCAGTTCTTTGACTTTGAAATCGATATTGCTGCCAATATTTTTATTAATCCAGTTTCGCTGAACGGCCACGGCCTCTGTTGCCCAATGAGTTAATTTGTCCAGATCATCCCAAAGCTTTGGTGCATAGGCGGTGATTTTAAAAAACCATTGATCCATCAATCTTTTTTCAACAGCTGCGCCATCACGATAGCAGCAACCATTAATGACTTGCTCGTTAGCGAGAACGGTTTGATCCACAGGACACCAGTTGACGTATCCGGCCTTTTTGTAGGCCATATTGGCCTTGAGCATTTCCAAAAAGAGCCATTGAGTCCAGCGATAATATTCGGGAGATGAAGTGTTCAGCTCTTTATCCCAATCAAAAGACCATCCTTCGCCGCTTAGCTGTTCATTTTTCATTTTGGCGATATTGGAAACGGTCCACGAATCGGGACGAACTTTGTGTTTGATTGCGGCATTTTCGGCTGGAAGGCCAAAGGCATCCCAACCCATCGGATGGAGAACTTCATGGCCTTTGAGTTTCTTGAAACGAGCTTTGATATCGGAGAGCGTGTAGACCAGAACGTGGCCCATGTGAGCATTGCCTGAAGGGTAGGGGAACATTCCAAGGGAGTAGAACTTTTTCTGAGAATTATTTACATCACAAAAAAAATCATGGCCCTTTTTTTGACCTGCTAAGATCTTCCCTTCCACTTCTCGATGGTCATAGTTCACAAGCACTCCTGGAAATATTTGAATGTAAGCACAATAGCTAAAAAGATAAGGAAGATAAAGGGGTACGTTGGGGCGCTATTCCTCTTTGGAAGGTTCAGTGGTGATTGTGGGCTGAGGTTCTGTCGGCATTCCACTGCTCAAGGCCTTGAGCAGATTCAAGCTCCAAATTTTACGCAGCTTTTTTTGGCTGAGAGAGGTGGCGGGAGTTTTTTGTGAGGTGCTTTCTTCTTGCTTCGGGAAGCTTGATGCCTTTTTTGATAAAAATTTATTATTATGTTGCATGAATCCTCCCTGATATCAATGACACCCATTATTGTATAAAGAAATTAAAATAATGATATGAGATTAATAGGATAGAAGAGCTGATTTTTGAGGGAGACCAATCTAGTTGGTCGCCCGTTTTTTTTCTATAAAAATACTAGAGTATTTAAAGAGCGCGGCTGAAATCACTCCAGGCCGTCCAACCAGATTCAAAGGTTCCATTGTCGGTGCGGAAGCGCCAATAATACTTAGTGAATGCCTGAGAAACTGGGACCTTGAGTTTCTGGTAGGGAGTGGCAAAGTCAAGTGACGGCACAAAGGCGCCCGCCAGCTCATCAACTTTGTGGGCACAGAAACGTTTGACTTGCTCCCTCGACTTTTTGGGAATTTTGGCCAATCCCATATCGCAGGCCATGAAGCGTGCAAATTGTGCCAATCCATATAACTTTGTCTCTTTGATTGCGATAGTATGCATCACTGGGGTGATTGATTTTGCCACAACCATCCATTTGTTTTCGTAACATGGATAGGGAAAAAAACCGCCCGCCTTACACCATTTCCAATTGCGTTCCCACCATCCAATTTGCACATCGTAACGAGTTGAAGGGTGAAAGTGATGGTTTTTGTCGGCATCAAAAAGCATCAAATAAGTATCGCCACCAAAGGTGAATTGAATTTTATCAACTGGGCCTTGATTTTTAATCCGATCATTTGGTCTTGAGGCGACATTGATCCTGTCATCATCAAGGGCCTGCTCAATGACATCCAACTGAGATCTAGAGTGATCGAAGGCAAAGCCATCATCAGGCCCGCGCGAAACAAAGGATGTATTCATTAAATTGTCGCCGGCATGATGGTAAGTTCCTCGACCAAAAAACATCCCACCTTCATAGGCGTATTCTCGTGATGTATGGCCTGGGGTTGTCACGCGAGCTGGAAATTTATCCACCGTCATATTTTCCGAACCATTATTGGCGAGAATATCGCTAATCTTAATTGGATAAAGCCCGCGAAGATTTTCCCAAAAATCTTTTAGCCCATCCCAACCTTCGCCAAAAGCGGCAAATGAACTCATGATGTCGACAGCATGGATATTCAGATCTTGCATTCCGGGTTCAACATATTCATCAAGGAAGTTTAATCCAGCATGGGCCGACTCGTGCGAAACGAGATAAGTCGAGGCCACATCACTTTTTGTCACCAGCGCAATCCCGTAGGAAGAATTGATGAACGATCGTGTTTTGGCGTTGGCGGTTGTATC
>JAHFAA010000136.1 GCA_023250775.1 Bdellovibrionales bacterium | reverse complement strand
CTGAGCATCAGTAACAAAGATATCGTAAACTGTGTCCACATCTTGGTGTTGTTCTTGAAGGGTGCGTAGGATATCTGATTTTTTATTTAGCGGGCCAAATTGGAAAACTTCGGTGGACATTAGTCCGCCTGCGACATCGTCTTCGTACTCTAAAAGGTCTTGAATTTCTTCCTGAGTTTCATTGTCTTCAATATTGGCAATGATCTCACTGGCCTGCTCGTGCTCCATCTCTGAGAGCACATCCACGGCCTCATCCACTCCCATATTCTCGATGATTTTGGCAACATCTTCCGGGCCTTCATTTTTGAGCAACTCTATTTGTAAATCAGATTCCACCTCACTGAGTGTTGCAGCGGCAAGTTCGGGAGAAAGATTACTAAAAAGAACTTCTCTGGAGTAATTGTCGAGGTCCTCAAGGATATCGGCCAAATCTGCAGGGTGGAGATTTTGAATCTCCTCGTTTTTTAGCCCCAGTCTGACGTGCCCATAGATTGATTTTGAAGGAATAGCGTGGACAAACTTCCAGTTGATAAGCGGTTCTTTTTTTAAATAAAGAGAGTTGGGAGAAATAAGCTTAACCAGACTATCAACTATTTTTTCATACCCCATTCGTCGCACCATGCTTCGCATGCCAATGGCCGCATGGGTAATACGAAGCTGGTTTCCGGCTTTCACAAATTCCAAATCATTGACGCGCACGACTTTTTTTCCAGAGGTATCAACAATCTGCCGATCGAGAATGACTTTGCCCAGTGGGGGATATTCAACCATCGTATCTTTGAACTGATCTGCGACTTGACTCTGCAAAAGGCGATGTGCCGTGCTTCGAGGAAGAGTGCGACTATGCCCAAAAGAGGCGTCTTTTTTGATCGTAATTTTTTTTAAAGAGATTTGTAAAATATCAGGCCAATTAATGTAAAAAAACTGGTCATTTTTTTTGAATTGGACGGCAAGAACTTGAGGATACATCTCTTCAAAGTCTACAAATAGATCAGAAAGTTTTCCCACAAGTAGATTATCGTCATTGAAAATCTTAATACCGAGAAGACTCGAAAAATGAATATTAATGTCGGGAATCCCCTCAAAAATACTCATTTTGCTTCACCACTCTCGTCACTGGTCTTTTGTTTGAAGATATTATTTTTTCGCATATTGAGAAGTTTCAGGATGTCGGCCGCAACTTCTTCAAGGGCCTTGTCCGTCACATTGAAAACGGGCCAGCGCTTGTTTTCCTTAAACAAGTTATTGGCCCATTCCAATTCTTCCATGACCTTGGACTGAGTGGCATAGTCCCCCGCGTGCTCTTGGGCACCGAGGCGGGAAAGACGATTTTTTCTTATTTCGAGTAAGGCCTCTGGATCAATGGTAAGGCCGATAATTTTTCGCTGGTCGATTTGGAAAAGTCCCTTGGGGAGGGGGGTTCCAAGGACCAGCGGCACGTTGACAACTTTGAGTCCATTCATAGAGAGAAAAAGCGACAGAGGCGTTTTGGATGTTCTGGAAATGCCTACCAAAACGACATCGGCAAGATGCAAGGATTCAAGATTTCTACCGTCATCATGATTCAGCGAGAACTCCATAGCGGCGACCCGGCCAAAATATTCATCATTCACAGCGTGCAGGAGTCCGGGTTCGGCCTTCGGTTCCTGTTCAAAGTAGTTTGAAAAAGCTGTTAATGCGGGCCCGATCATATCCAGAGCGCGAACATGCTTCGTTCTTGCCAAGTCACTGATATATTCTCTTAGATCGGGGGTGACGATGGTGTGCACGATCATGTCGTGGTGAATGGCCGCTTCGGTAAAAATAGCATCAATTTGATCACGCGTTCTGACGTTCTTGTATCTGGTAAAATACACGTCTTTATCGGGGAATTGTTTCATGGCCGCACGACTCAAGGCCGTTGCCGTTTCGCCTGTGCCATCGGAGATAATGATCATTTTGAGTTTGGTTGGTGCCATTCGCCGCCCTTCTGAAAAAGATATGTTTTGAATATATCCTAGGCCTGCATAAAATCATAGAGCGTTTTTAAAATAGTGGTCGAATCTACCAGGGGGTTGACGGTTATTTTAGGAGTAATTCTCTTAAAAAAAGTTCGTTGAGTTTTGGCCAGTTGGCGAGTTGAAATATAGATTTTTTCGGCCAGCTCATCTGGTTCGGCGATTTCCCCGTTTAAATAGGCCAAAGTCTCCTTATAGCCTACACTTTGAAGAGGTTTTTCTTCACCTGAATACCCATTGTCTAAAAGGGCCTTTGTTTCCAGGACGAGGCCTTGCTCTATCATCAGTCTGGCCCGTTGCTTTAAAATTTTCCAGTGCTCATCTTTGGGGATGTCGAAGTAAAAATGTAATAAGTCACTTTCTGGAAATTGATTCTTGGAAAAATCGTATGGGCCTTCCTCTTGAAATTCATGATGTTCTTCGGAGATAGGCCTTTCTGTGGAGATATTATATTCCACCGCTCTCAAAAGTCGGTAGTGATCGTTAACATGAAGTCTCGCAAGCGATGCAGGGTCAAAGATCCTCAGGTACTGAAGAAAGGGTTCTATGCCATCACGTTTATAAATTTCTTGCAGGTTATTTTTCATGTCGGGCGAGAGATTGTCACTTCGATACATGCCTTTCATCAATGCTCGAATGTAAAATGGACTGCCGCCCACAAGAATGATGTATTTCCCATTTTGAGTAAATTGTTTGATAAGGTCTTTGGCCTGTTTACAAAAAGCGTGAGCATTCAGTTCATTTTTGATTGAGGCAATATCAATCAAAAAATGTTCGACTTTCGAGAGTAGGGCAGCTCCTGGTTTCGCCGTTCCAATGGTGAGTTCTTTATAGAAGCATAGACTATCAAAGTTAATAATGGCACATTCCTGACCGTGTTCTTTTAAGATAAGTCCCAATTTCACCGCCCAGTCGCTTTTGCCTGTTCCTGTAGGGCCGGTGATAAGCACAATTTTTGGTTTGCTACTCTTTTTCAAACAGCCCCCTTAACACTTGCTCATCCAGTGCCACCGAAGATAGCCCCTGTTGAAACGATTGCACAAAGGCAGGACAAGGAATGAAAAGAGATGCTTCATCGGAGCGGCAATTCACTTCAGACAATTGGTCAACAACTTGAAGGAGGGCGGTTTTTATATCAGCTTGCCGGTTGTCGGATTTCGAAAAAAGTTCCCAAAAAAGAGGGATAAATCTCTCACACAGGGGGGCGAGTGGGAATCCGTGAAAAAATTTTGGAAAAGTTCGCAGAATAATATTAAAGTCAGCATTTGGATCAGCGCTTGGAGAAGCGATGGCCTCAAAACCTGCGGCATTTAGCATCGTAAGGAATGCATGATCTAAGGTCTTCACGCGTGATCGAGGAAGAGACACAGAAATGCCAATCAAAATAGGAAAGATAGAATCTTCTGACAGGGGGAACGAAACTTTGTCCAGCCGAGAGCGCAACAATTGTGCAAGGGCAGCGAAGGGGCGCACCAAATAGGTTTCTGCACTGGGGAGGCGATAGAGATAGATGTTGTGTGGTAGCCCAAAAATTGTTTGAGTGCTTGGCCGATCATCTTTGGTGACGGATGTGGGCCCATCACCTCGATTGTCTGCGAAAAGTCCCCTTTGCCAATTTTGGAAATCTTGATGTTCCAGATTCCGGCTATCAACCGGAGAAACCTGGATATTTTTTTGATTGTTGCCGACACGCTTTGCCAGTCCACTCACCAATGCGTGAATGATCTGCGGTCCGGCAAATTTAATTTCAGTTTTATTGGGGTGAACGTTAACATCCAATTCACTCGGAGGAATATCCATATATAAAATAAAATCACTATCACGGGCAGGAAGATATTCGTGAAGGGCGTTGGTTACAATGTAATGGATTTTGCGATCATTGAAATATCGTTTGTTGGCAAACATGAATTGAAATTTTGAAATTATTTTTTCGTCATTTTGATTGGAATTTGGATGCATGAAGAGTGCATGAACACGATGTCCTTGAAACTCGTCTTGATGTTCTAGGATAGTGAGTTGGTGTTTCTTTTTTCCCAGTATTTGCTCTAACCTCTTTTGGTATTGGTCTGCTCCGACTACGGGATACAATTCTTTTTCCTGCTGATTCCACCGAATGGTAAAGCTGATTTCCGGATGAGTTAGTAAAAAGGCGTTAAGAATTTTCTTAATCTGTTGAACTTCAGTTTTTTTTGATCGGATAAATTTCAATCGTGCCGGCGTATTAAAGAAAAGGTCTCGAACAAAAATGGATGTTCCCTGGGCCCCTCCCTGATGGGGCCCTAAGAATACTTGCTCACCGCCGTGAAACTCAATTTTACCGCCAGAGTTAAGGGCATTTTGAGGAATCGTGGTACAGATGACCCGGGCGACTGAAGCCAGGCCGGCCAAGGCCTCACCCCGAAAGCCATAGCTGGACAGTTGGTATAAATCTTCAAACTTCACTATTTTTGAAGTGGCATGGCGAGTAAAGGCCAAGGGAAGTTCATCCTGGGCCATGCCAATTCCATCATCCGTAATAGAGATGAGGCTCAGGCCTCCATCATCAATTTGAACGTCGATATTTTTAGCTTCGGCATCGAGCGAATTTTCGATGAGCTCTTTAACAATTGCCGCCGGCCGCTCAATAACTTCACCGGCCTTGATTTGGTCAACAAGATATCTAGGAAGGAGCTGAATCTTCGGTTTTGAGCAGGATGGTGTCATGAATGTTGAGGACGTCTTTAACAATTAATCTTTAAAAAACTGAACTTGATTGCGTCCGCCCTGTTTTGCCTTGTATACAGCAGCATCAGACCTTTTGAAAAGGTCAGTTCCGGTATTAACGCCCTGGCGATAATCGGCCACGCCCACCGACGCCGTTACAGGAAGTTTTTTTAAGTCGTACATAAATTTATGCCCTTCGATCAGTTTTCGAAGTCGCTCAGAAATTTCAAAGGCCTGTTTGAGATTTGTTTTTGGGAGAAGGATTACAAATTCTTCACCTCCATAACGGGCAAAGACATCTTGATCACGTACGCCATTGCTGCGAATGATCCTGGCCATTTCTTTCAAAACGTAATCTCCAGCATCATGCCCAAAATTATCATTGAGTGCCTTGAAATGATCGAGATCAAATAACACGAGTGAAAGTGGTTCCCCAGTCACCTTTGATTTCTTAACTTCCAAATTGAGGGCGTTATTGAAGTAGGTTTTATTGTAGCAACCGGTGTGCCGGTCCATGTTGGCTTCACGGCTTAACTTATCGTAGGTCAGACGTTCTGGATCGCCGGCAGGAATAAATTTTAAGGCCACGCTGCCTAATTTAATGATATCGCCCTTCGACAACGGGGCCGAGCCGGTTAACTTTTGATTGTTCAAATAGGTTCCATTTTTTGAACCTAGGTCGACAATGATGACCTTTGAATCTTGCAGTAAAATTTTAAGGTGTTGTCGTGAAATGCCCTGGAACTCGAGGATGATAGTATTTTCAGCACTTCGTCCTAGAATGGTCTCATCATGAACCAGATCAAACAAAGTTCCATTGAGATCGCCACCAACGACAAGCAAGGCGGGTGGTTTATTGCTGGCCTCTTTGTCTGCCGAATCAAGGGCAGCTTTTATATCGGTGAGGACTATTGTGGAATCGTCAGACATCTTGCATCCTCAGCTTAAACTCCATAAATATCGAGAAAGACCAGATTAAAGTGGTCTATCTAATAATCTTAAACGTTAGGGCAACCGAATTCAATCTGAATGCGGGACTTTTCCAAAATTGCCCAGGGATTTTAACTATTTTTGTCGGCCAAATGTTTCAGGCATTCGAAAGCATATTTCTTGCCGGCCTCAACTCCGGGTTGATTAAAAGGGTCAATGTTTAAATAGTGGCCCATCATGGCAGTTAGTATTTCAAAAAACATAATCAGCTCGCCTAAGTGGCCTGGCGACAATTCTGGTATGGTTAAGAGAATGTGGGGGCGACCAGCTTCTTTGAGTGCCATCAAGGTGCCTTCAAGCTCGGCCTCCATGAGGTCTGACATTTTAAATTTAGACAGCTTTTCTGTGCTACTGCATTTGAAATGCCCTTTGAGGGGAAAGTCGTAATTAAATTTAGCAACTTTTATGAGAATCAGGGCCTTGTCGAAGGGGCCATGCATAAAAAGCTGCATTTGTGAGTGTTGGTCGGTTGCTCCGTAAGCGCGCACAGGCGTAAGACCCTCAAAAATTTCGCTTCCGTTTAAGCTGTCTCTTTTGCCAAGACTTTCGGCCCAGAGTTGCACAAACCAATCGGCAAAAGATTTCAGGCGGCTGCTGTAAGGCATGAGTACCGTCTGATTCACGCCTTGGTATTTCCATTGCAAAAGAGAAGTCAAGGCCTGCCAAACGGGATTGTTGTGACTAGGGTCCATGGCGCATTTTAAGATCTGCTGCGCGCCTGCCAGCAATGAGTCAGGGCGGATATTGGTGAAGAGGGCGGGAAAAAGTCCTACCGGAGTGAGCACACTAAATCGGCCTCCCACATCGGAAGGGACATCCAGACTATCTAAGGAGAACTCTTTCGCCAGTCGGCGGAGGTCGCCTTGCACCGGGTCCGTGCAAAAAATAAAATGTTTGGTGAAATCAAAACCTTCGGGGGAATTTCGAAGGGCCCAATCACTGAGAATAGATAGATGGGCCATCGTTTCTGCCGTGGTTCCAGATTTTGAAACAAAATAAAATAGGCAGTCGCGAGGTGCGATTCCCAGGAGATCATTGGCAATTTGCTCAGGGTCGATGTTGTTAATAAAAATAAATTTGGGATGAGGATGCTGGCCCACGGCCTCAATCAACATTTGAGGGCCAAGAGAACTTCCTCCAATCCCTACGTGAACAAAGTATTTTGGGATAAGATATTTTTCGCGAACATTACTGCACTCCGTGAGTAATTTATTTTCGTTTGCGAGTCTGAGAAAGCCCACATCGGGTCGATTAAAAAGTTTTTTAAGTTCCTGCGAGAAATCCTTTGAATCTGGCAAGGTATCGCGGGTAGAGCTTGGATTATAGATGTCTATTTTTAGAGATGCTGATGACATGATAGTTCCGATGTTGTGTTGATATTTAGGCGTGCATTTCTTTTTGTAATTCTTTAGCGATAACGACTTTTTGAATTTGGTTGGTGCCTTCGACAATTTGAAAGGCCTTGGCATCTCGCATAAGTCGTTCCACTGGATATTCTGCAGTGTAACCGACTCCACCTAAAATTTGTACCGCATCAGTGGTGATTTTCATGGCAACATCAGTGGCCTTAAGTTTCGCCATGGAGGCCATGAGGATGTTTTGTTTTTTCTGGTCAAATTGATGGGCCGCCTCGCGGACGAGCAGACGTGCCGCCTCAAGTTCCGTGCGCATGTCCGCCAACATAAATTGCAGTCCTTGAAATTCAAAAATTGCTTTGCCAAATTGGTGACGGCCCATGGAGTACTTCAAGGCCTCTTCAAAGGCGCGTTCGCTGACGCCGATGGCCTGGGCGCCGATCGTGATGCGGCCTCGGTTCAAGGCCTCCATGGCAAGATTAAAACCACGACCGACCTGATCGAGAACCTGATTATCCGGGACAAAACAATTTTGAAAAATTAATTCGCGGGTTGGGCTTACTTTCAGGCCCATTTTCTTTTCTTTTTTGCCATAGCTGAATCCAGGAGCGCCATCTCTTACGATGAAAGCGGTAATTCCTTTAGGGCCGGCGTCGCCTGTTCTGGCCATCACAAGGTAGGTTTTCGACAACCCGGCCGACGAGATCCACAACTTGGTCCCATTCAAATTCCATCCGCCGGGAACTTTTTTTGCCGTGGTTTTAAGTGAAGCTGCATCTGATCCGGCAGAAGACTCACTCAGGGCGAATGAAGCAATTTCTTTGCCCTGGCATAATGGTGGAAGGTATTTTTGTTTTTGTTCTTCCGTTCCATAAATATTAATCAACGTCTGTACCATGGTTGAGACAGAAATGGTGGTGGCATAGGCGACAGAACTCTTGGCCAGTTCAGCTAAGGCCAGGCAATAGTCATAGAACGAAAGTTCGGCACCGCCAAAACGTTCCGGTAAAACCATGCCTGTATATCCAAGCTGTCCAAGCTCTTGGTAAATTTCGAATCGAAATTGCTCTTTTTCTTCGTCCTCAAGAACAGTGGGATCTATTTTTTGAATACGAAATTTTTTGAGTTGGGCGAGGAGTTCTGTTTGATAAGTTTCCATAAGTCTAATTAAGCTCCAAAAGGGATTTTGCGATAATCATGATCATGACTTCGTTGGTGCCGGCGCCAATTTCCATTAGCTTGTTATCGCGCAAATAGCGCTCAACCGGAAACTCTCGACTGTAACCATAACCGCCATGCACTTGAATCGCATCGAGCGCAATTTTTGTGACCATCTTCGGGATATTGAGCTTTACCTTTGCGGCGACAGTCGGGTCGGATTGCCCTTGGTCATAGGCCTTGGCTGCAGAATAAAGAAAGTGTTCCATCATGTCAGTTTCGGCCGCCATTTCGGCAACCATTTTTTGAATCATCTGGAAATTGCCAAGGGTTTTCCCAAACTGTTTTCGCTCATTGGCGTATTTGATGCATTGTCGAACGCAGGACTTGGCGATACCAAGAGAGATACCCGAAATTGTAATGCGTTCAATTTCTAAATTTTTCATGAGGTGATGGATCGAGTCGTTTTCTTCACCAACTCGTTGGATCACAGGAACTTCGGTGTTGTCGAAAATCAGTTCGCCAGTTGGAGAGGCATGCATTCCCATTTTGTGAATGGGTTTTCCCACTTTGAAATGGCCTTTGCTTTTTTCAAGAATGAAGGTTGAGAGCTGTTTTTTTGCTGGTCCTGTGCGGGCATAAACGTAGGCAATATCGGCATACTCAGCATTGGTTATCCACATTTTTGTGCCACGAAGTTTATACTTATCGCCAGTGAGCGTGGCCTTGGTCTGAATTCCAACGGCGTCTGAGCCATACTC
>JAHFAA010000135.1 GCA_023250775.1 Bdellovibrionales bacterium | reverse complement strand
AGACAATAAATTTGAAGAAAAAAGCAGCAAGGCCGGCGGCACCAAATTGCACGCGAAAAATAAGGGCGATTAAAAAGACCAGGAGTGTTTGCAGAGAGAATCCAGGTGCCATTCCCAAGATAAATCCCAGGGCAACTCCGGCGGCGATTTGGTTCGTGCCAGTTTCGGAATTGAGTAATTTAAAGAGAGAAAAGATTTGTTTTAAAATCAGTGTCATAGGCAAACCTTGGAAAATTTTTGATTTGCCTAGTATAAACTGCGGAAGATTTAAGGGCAATTGGATTTTCGAGTCAATTACTCAAGCTTAAATGACTTCATCGCCCACACATTTCCATTATATTTGCACAGGAACAATAGCTGATGGGCCTGACCTTGAATGCTGATCGGGTTCATGGCCTTGCAGTTGTCCGGTACCAAGAAAGAATACTTGGCAGGAACCATGGCCTGACCGTCATGGGCCTCCAGAATATAGGCGCGATTGCCATTGATTTGTGTGTTATCAATGAAGAGTGCCGGTCGCAGCCCCTTCGCTCCTTTTGAGGTAATGGGAAAGAAAAGATCGTTCAGCAGTGTTCCTGGGAGGAAGCTGAAGCGTGCAATCGGATAGTCGTAGGTCGTGCGCTCGATGTTGTTCAGATCAGATGGCCCTTTCAGGTCGGTCTTAATTTTTTCGTCAATAAAGAGCAGACGTGATTTGGTTTGAAAAATAGAAATCATGGAAGAGCTGGAGTCTTGCTGATAGGCCCCGACAATTCCTAAAATGCTGTCGGTGGCGCGAGGATAGTTATAGTAGCCGCCTCCGGTGCTGCTGATCGATTGTGCGGTATTTTGAGTGTCACGCAGAAGCGCCGTGGTTTTAACTGACGCCAGACCTTGGTATCCCACAAAGAAGTCGGCGGCACTTTTGAGCGCGTGATCGCCTGTGAGTCGGGTGACGGGATAATGTAAGTCGAGTTCAACACGTCGGCCTTGTAGATTCAATTTTTCAACTTTGGGTTCTCCCAGCGAGGTATAAGTCAGAAGATAATCTTCGCGCAAATAACCTTTTCCTACAGAGAGAAGGACGCGCGCTTCGCCGCGCTTGAAGGCGGCGCGATCAACAACCAAAGGAGCGATCACGGCAATTTGATCGTTCCATTTAATTTTAAAATTCTGGCGGAACTTTTCATAGAAAGATGGTGGATCGAGGAGCTTGGTGGTGAGGGTGATGATGCCATCTTTTTCTTCCGGAACTAAAACATAAATGCGCACAAAGACCGAACGGTCGGGGGCGCGAAAGACACTCGTTGTTTGATACATCGTCGGCAACGGTCCGACTTCCATAAAAGCGCGAGTCGCCACCTGGCCTATTCCGGCAAGAGGAGCGGGGACAAAAAAAGTATTTTCCTGATTGAGGGCAACCGTATTAGGCGTGTAACGCCAGTGACTTTTTCCGGGAAAAAGTTCGTGCAGGTCAAAATCAAAATAGCTGAATTGCAAAAAATCTTTGTCCGTATCGGTCTTGCCGGTTCTGGCAATCGTGGTGATTTCCAAATCCGGTTTGCCGTCATAGTTGGTATCCGTGATGGTGAGAGAAAGGGGGCGTGTCGCTCCACGGATGAAAAGAGAGTCTGCGCGCTCGCTTAGTTTTCCATCTTTCAAGTCAAAGAAAAAGTAGCGTATTCCGAAGTTGGGTCCATCACTTTCAACTTTGGCGAGAGAATAGAAAGGATTAGGCAAGAGCTGATACGGATCGCTGACGCTCATGATGTTGGGATAGAGGATACCGTCTCTGATTTCCGCCAGACGGTGATTCTCATCTTTCAACACAATTTCATTATGGACAATTTGTGCGTCGTCTTTAAAAAGACGGACCAGAGGTAAAATGTGATTAAAACTCTTTGCCGGAACTCCCTCGGCCGAGATTGTGACCTGCATTGGAACCTGATGGTCAACTTCCAATGAATCAAGCGTTCCAACAACGCGTATGACGGCACTTGCACTTTGGGCCAGCTCGGGAATCTGAAAAGTATTTTGTTCCAAGGCGAGGTTGGCGGGCAGATTGACTTGAACCGAGATATTTTTCGCCCCAACCCAAAAGTTTTTGATTCGAAGATCAATAAAGAATTTTTTGTCGCTGGCCTGATACGGGATCTGGGCCAGTTCTTTAAAAACAGGAGTAAGCAAGGGGGCCGGAGTGGCATTGAGTGATCGCTCAATATTGAGAGTTCCAAACAAGGTCGGGCGTGGTTTGGAAAGTGGGCCGACCGGTTCGACCACGGGATTGGTTCCGGCCATAAGACGGGCCTTCAATTCATCCAGCGAAATATCGGGAAAGGTGGCCTTTAAAATGGCTGCGGCGCCAGAGACGAGAGGCGAAGCTTGGCTGGTGCCGTTTTTAATTTCATAGCCGGTCAAAGAAAAATCGATAGGAAAAAAATTTGTCGGATAAGTACTAAGGATATGATCACCGGGGGCCACCAGATCCACATGGCCGCCGAAGTTCGAAAATGATGCCAGCTGACCGTCGAGCTGTGTCGCCCCGACACAGAGAACGTGATGATAGGCACAAGGAAAAATGGGTGACGAGGTATTATTGTTTCCGGCGGCGGCGACAACCACGATTCCTTTGTTGATCGCTTCCATAAAGGCCTGATGTAAATATTCAGTGTCAATGCTGCGAGGCCATCCCAAGCTTAAATTGATAACGTCGGCCTTCATCCTGACGGCATACAAGAGTCCGCGCGCTAAGCGATCGGTCATGGAGCTTCCGCCGGCACTTTGCTCGTCGGCCGCGCCCATAACTTTAATCGGGAGAATTTTAACTTGTGGTAAAACTCCGCGAATTCCAATGGCGTTGGCCTTGGCCGCGATCAGTCCGGCCACATGCGTGCCATGTCCCGTGTCGTCGATGGGAAAGCGAGCTTCTTTGGAGGTTTTATTCCCCACAAAGTTCCAGCCCATGCAGTCGCCATGGAGAGAATTCCCGTCATTGTCGGGAACGTCTTTTTCCAGGCCATCAACAATGATTCCACCTTCAGGTGAACACTCACTATCATTTTTCTTAATTTGCCCTTTCAAATCTGGGTGATTGAAGTCAATTCCAGAGTCAATAACCGCCACGACGACTTCTTTTTTCAACATGCCCGGCAATTTGCTGGCAATATTTTTCAGACCAATATCGACGCTGTCACCGGCCTCTAAAGTATTGTAGTTGATATCATCAATATCAATCGTCACCTGAGGGCCACTTCCGATAAGCGGCCACTGGTATCCTAAAAGGGGATCGGTGGAAATATTTTGGCGCGCGGGAGAGGGAATGAGGCCTTGGGCCTGGATGGAATAGACTCCTTCTGACCTTTTTATTTTGACGTCTGTAAGTTCACTGATTTTATTTTCAAGAACATTGAGCTTCCCCTCAGCACGATAAAGGCGTTGGAAATAATCACTGGGATAATCACTCAGCTGCTCAAAAGAATTTTGAGTTCTCAAAAAATCGATTTCGGTCGCGGTTAGCGGTCTGGACAGTTCCAGCACCCAGGTCTCAGCCAAAGCATTCTTGAGACAGAAGAGTGCCAGAAGAAGAAGTGCTGCAATTTCTAATGGTCTTCTCATATGAGTCTCCCCATTAACCAACTTAAGAAAAATTCACCTTCGCTCATGCCAATTTGATTTTGAATGCGAGTAAGGGGCCCGCCCATGTTCTCTTCGCCAAACTCACCAAGTGAGTTGGACAGATAGGGTGAGTCGCCATTTTCGTCACCCACGCGAAAGCCTTCGATCTTGGAATAGACGTAAAGATTTTCCTCGCCACCCACTAACTGTGACAAACCTTGGAGGGTTAACTTGTCTTCTACCAGCTCAAGGGCGCGAGTGGCTGCATTGGCCATTCCGCTGAGAGATTTTTTCTCACGCGCCTTATGGAATCTTTTCTGGAATCTAAGGTAGCGTGCGATACCACTTAAAAGAAGGCGCTTCTTATTTTGATTTTTATCAAAGATCGCGCGGATGTCTTTTTCTGGAAGATTAAACATATTCTGAATGCCAGT
Organism: Bdellovibrionales bacterium; assembly: GCA_023250775.1. Classification (GTDB taxonomy): domain Bacteria; phylum Bdellovibrionota; class Bacteriovoracia; order Bacteriovoracales; family Bacteriovoracaceae; genus GWA2-49-15. The sequence goes on along the minus strand of JAHFAA010000135.1, from coordinate 4,944 downwards.
CGAGTACACCAGGAAATTGACGTTGATGTTGTAAAGATAAAGTTTGTCGGCCTCATTCAAAACAGTTTTTGAATAAAAGTTGAAGTGATAGCGCTCTTTAACATCGTCTAAAAGTTTGAGTGCCTTTTTCTTGCTGGCGGAAAAACCATTCCAGATGCGGGACAGCTTCATGAAAGGACGATCGATTCCACCGGAGGTCACTTCACCTTCAAAAGTCGAGACAACATTTTCGGCCTTGCCAAAATAGTTATTTCCCGGGTTGCCGTCGGTGATTTGGGGAGGAACATAATCTCCTTTTATAAAGATCGCAGGTAGAGAGGCCAAGGCCTCGGTGGCGGCACCAACAGGATCAATCCCGGTGGTGTGACCGCGATATTTACGATACAGCTCAATTTTTTCCCCGGCAGGATGGGTGATGGTGAAATGGTTGGAAGAGTTAATGCGGTCATAGCGCCAGATTAAAAATCCGATATTCTCGCGACCCTCGGTGAAATTGTATTTTAGCTTATAAGGAGGATCAATCTTTTCCATGCGCTCCAATGAGTTAAAGAAAAAGACGTGGCGTAAGGCGCTCAAGGTTTTGACGATATCAGGATTTTCTTTGTCGATATTAACCGAGATAAATTTTGAGCGGGCCTCGCCCAAAGTATTTTGCATTTGCATTTTGAGAACAGGCACACCGGCGCGAAAGACAATGCCGAGTCCAAGCTGATGCAGGTTGCCCAGGTCGCGATAAATATGAACGGTGTTCTCACTCTTGCGCGTAATATGCAGACGACTGATCACCGTTTCATTGCCATTCACTGAAGCGCCGACTGACAAAAGTTTCAGATAATTCACGCCAACGTTGGCGCCGATTCCCGCACTAATGGAATCTGTAATAATGATGGATTCACCAACTTCCATATTTTCCGTAAAGAGTTTAAGAGCATCGCCAATGCGCTTTTGTTTTTCTTCCGCCGTCAGCTGGTTCAAATCCACATTGACCAGATCGTCAAAGGCATGACCATATTTACGTTTGAGCAGTGGCACCAGGATATTTTTGAAAGGATATTTGAGTGCTTTTTTAATACTGGTGATAGGGCGAATGTGAGCATAGGTGCGGGAAATATTCGCCTGGGCGCTGGCACCGATGGTCAGCGGGGTAGGAATTCCATCAAAGCCAAGGTAAGCGCCACCCGAAACAGAGACACCGATAGAATCAACAAGCTGAATACGGTTGCTCGTTCCAAGATAGCTGCCGGCGACAATTTTGCGACCGAAGATAAATTGTCCGCGCACCATGGGAAAAACATAAGCTCCAAAATCCCGTGTGCTTGGGGCACCCAAGGTCACATTTTGGGCGGCGGCCTGAGCGGCGAGCTGTGTTTCTCGTGCCGCGATCTGACTGTCAATATTGAGACCTAAGTAGGGAATGGAGTTGATGGCCGAGACGGCGGCCAACAGACCATTGGACATTCCTTCTGATAAAACGAAAGAGGTCACTTCGCTGTTTGAAAGTGGGTTTTCAGGGTCGCCAAAGGAAAAACGTCCGGCGTAGCCTGGCCAGAATTCTTGCTTCAGCTCACCGGCGACTAATTCATCACCGTTGGATATTTGAGGATTAAAGGCCAATTCGTCGGCGTCCATGCGCAAAAGCTTGCCCATCGAATTTCGTCGTGCCAGTAGTTTTTCTTTTACCAGCATGGCAACAGATGAAGGAAGTGCTGAGGCCTCAACAATTTCATCCCAGTCGGCACGGGTCAGACTCAAAATTCGGCGCGTGATCCACTTGGCATCTTCATAGGTACAGTCGAAGTTGGCGGCATCATCATAACTCAGTTGCACATTGTTGGAGATAATTCTGCCGGCGGTCCAATCAAAGAGGTTTACGCTTTCGGGAATTTCCACCAATGAATAGGGGATGAGCAGCGAGCGAAAGGTGCGGCGGCCTTGCGGAACTTCGGGAGGCATAAAGCCGATGCTTAAGTTGTACATGGCACCGTGATCATCAATGGCGAGCACATCTTGCAAGGTCAGAACGGTAGGATCGGCATCTCGTGTAATCCAACGATCGGGTGAACCAAAAGTCGATTCCGCCAGTTGCGTGATAAAAACTTTTTTCTCATCTTCAGTTTTAAAGCGCAGTTGAATTTTCTTGAGGTATTTGATCGCCGGAACTTCGTAGCCTAATTTGTAGAGCAGCGCCTGACGGAGGAGAACATTGTGAGCGCGCTTCGAGGCCAGGAGTGTAAAGAGGCGGCCTTCGCCCGTCGGCATGGTTTTTTGAATACTGAAACGGAAATTTCCCGAGCGCGAAAGCAGGGGGGATAAGTATTGAACTTCATCGTAGTAATCGATATCAACTTGAGAGATGGGGGCCGATTTCAGTGGTCGGCCAAGTTTATCGCTCCAGATTCCTGAGGGAGCTGGATCAAGTACAGAATGGTCAAAATCACCTTGCTGTTGCTGATAGAGTAAGTTGAGTTCTTCTGGTGAAACGGGACGGCCCTGATAGAGCAGATCAGTGGAGGGCCGATCCATATAGGAAAGCGGAATCATTCCCGGCAACGGATTGGCGCCGAAGCTGTTTAGGCAGAATAAAAATAGCGGCAATAATAAAAATATTATTTTACGGGCCAAGCATCCTCCCCTGTTCCCTTTAACTGGCGGAATTTACCAGAAATGGGTGTCACGAGGGGGAAAAGTGAAAAACTTATAGAGAGAGCGGGTCGACAGGAGCTATTTGGCCCTGGGGCCAATGTCCCGAAAGAACGAGCTTTTTTTAGAACTGTCCTCCCAGAGTGAAGAAGAGCGCATGGTTTTCGACATTTGTAAAAGACTGCTGGCCCTTGGCCCCAACGTAGAGCTGTTCGCCCAAAAGACTTTGATTGACCTGCAGTGTTCCGGTGTGTTCCGAACCAGGGACCCAGAGTGGCAGGTCACGGGTCAAGGCGCCTTCAGTGTGCAAGTCAACCGTGGTTCCAGTGCGTTTCGCATCCAAGCTTGCCTCTCCGACATATTGCCAATAATCGTCTGTTCCCAGAGCTCGATAGGCCAGGCCAACACCCAAGGATCCGTGGACGTCGCGACCGAGGTCACCGTCAATTCGATGCATCCAGAGAACCGAAGGAGTTTGTATCGCAATGCCTTTGCTTGAGTCGAGAGAGCTGGCCTGATCAACAAAAGTTTGCGCGGTTAAAGTTGAAGTATGATGAATCGACCCGGTATAGAATTCTGTGCCTAGACCATAGCGAGCTCGGATATCGTAGTCAAAGACATGCTCGTTTTTGTCACCTAAGTTGGTGTAGGCATACATGCCTCGTAAGGTCAGTTCGCCGGAAGCATAGACACGAAAACGATCTCGTTGATAGAGATTGATGTTGGCACCTTGAGTCGTTTGAGCATACACACCGACGGAACTCATATTGCCGGCCTCGGTGTCGCGCGAGGATTGAAAGGCGGCCAGCCCATATTGGCCGTAGAAAATGTCATTATAATTGACTCGAACATTGTAGGCGACGCCCGCGACTTTCTCGCCATTGCCTTGAGCGGCCGTGGCACTAAAAATTTTGAATTTTCCGTAAGGTGTATTAAGGCCCGCTTGGTTAATAGTGTTGTTCGAGTGAAGCATGAGATCGAGTTGTTGATCCGAGCCGCCCGTGACTAAATTTAAAATCGTGCCGCGATCGCTGGGGAGAATAATGGCGGGTTTTCCGTTGGCATCGTAGATTCTAAAACGGATTCCGGCATCTGGAATGATACCATTTTGTGCCAGGGCGGAAGGCCCTCCAACCGTCTGTTCAGTGATTCTTCCGTAATTGAGTTGATAGACGCGACCGCGATTATTGGGATCGGTGAGAACCAGTGTGCGGTGGGCGCCGCCGACAGTTTTAAAACCAACCGTGAAGGCCTCATCGATTCCCATGGCGCGTGCTAACAAGGCAGCCGCCTGGTGCATGTCTCGACAGACTCCGGCATCAATATCCCCTCCCGTATTAAGGTTCGAGTTAATCGCCACCATCATTGGTTTGAGCGTGACTTCACCATCACTCTTGGGGCCGCCAGCGGCGCGAGCATTATCGTAGTTGTCATTGAAGGCGGAGAGAAAAGTGGCGACCAATCCGACCTTGCGCCCGAAGCTCATTCCTTTAGCGCTGTCGCCAATCATTTTTAACATCGCCTCTTCCGAACCAAGGGCACTGGCGCGTATGATGAGAAGAGCGTTGTCGATAGCATCGGTTTTGGCCTGTCCTTCGAGACCGCCAGCGCCGCCTGCGAGGATCGCCTTCAATTGATCGTCAGACAGAGCAAGAACCTGGGAGCGACTCAGATCTGAGCTGGAAGCATAATCGGCGATGACCGATCGAAAATCGACCCGTCCAATTGGTGTAGAAGCAATGGCCATTTTGCCGTCATTGCCGATCGCCAAAAATTGCATTTCAAAAAATAAACTCACTCTCTTGCTTTTCTTGGCGTCAGCGGAGGCCTGGTCTTCTTGCTTTTCTGGAGTGGGGCAATTTTTTTTTGTCAGCGACGGCCGGGCGATCGCACTCATGTTTTGGGCCACACCTGCCTCCAGCGCCTTGCGGTTTGGATCATTGGGAGGAAGATCGGTGGCCAGCGAGGCCGCGACTTTGGCCGTGTCTGTGGCCAACTGATCAGTGGGGGAGGCGTCTTTGGCCGATACCTGACTTTGCATGAGTAGTGTTAGCAAGACCAAGACAAAAAAAGTGTACGACATAAAACCTCATCTATTTCTCAAGAGAACTGCATATGTTATGCCAGTTGATGTGTGTGATTTCGGGCAGTTACGCTGCTGTTTTGAACTTGTTTCGTGCTATTTCCTGACAATGTTGAATGTCTAGTCGGCCATTCATTCAAAGAGGCATTTTTGTAATTTTCTTACTAGTCCAGAGCGCGCCATTTTTCATGATAAAATTTTTATATTTGGGGAGACTTGCA
>JAHFAA010000546.1 GCA_023250775.1 Bdellovibrionales bacterium | reverse complement strand
AACTGCAACAGCACTTCGAGATCATTATTGGTAAGAAATTTAATTTTGTATTTACTTTGGGCCTCTTGAACCAACTCAAAAAAATTCGCCAGATTTCCATTGTGGGCCATGGCCACACCAAAAGGAACGCCGGCCAGCATAGGCTGCAAATCTTGTATCCCATCGCCGCCGACCGTGGCGTAACGAGTGTGCGCAATCGCCATCTTGCCTTTTAATTTTTCTAAATCTTCACGCCCAAAGACTTGTGAAATGAGGCCCAAATTCTTTTTATCGAAAAAGCGCCCGGAGGCCTGATCATAACTGACGATGCCTGCACCATCTTGCCCACGATGCTGCAACATAAGGAGTGCTTGATAGGCCAAAAAAGATGCTGAGGTTTCAGGGGAAATTTGGATAACGCCGGTTACACCGCACATAGAGTCTCCCCTTTTTTAATAATTTCTAAAGCTTACTAGTCCAGTTTAAGAAATTGCGCATCCCTTTGGCCAGCAGTTTTTAGATGTAACTAATTATTACAATTACGGCTACTTATACTACAAAGCATAAGCATTCGTTTTTACTGGCAGTGTAAAAAAGACAGAGTCCATCCATACGCAATGACACATGGCGACATCCGGGCCATAATGAGGTGTTTTCTTTTGGGGGTTGAGGTTGTGGGCCATGAAATTTTTCTTAATACTTAAGAATTTTATCAGCATCTTGGTCATTACTCTGCTTATCGGCATGGCCCAGAGTGTTCCCACTTTCAGTCAGGATGCTCTTCCAGACCCCGCCACCAGTGACAGTGGCAGCGGCCCTGCTTCGGGTGATCTCGAGATCAAACCTCTGCCTTCCGAATTTGTGCTCAAGTTCAGAGATGATGTTCGTGATGGCATCTATGATATGCAGCTGGGGTTGGCCGCCAGCATTTTTGATTCAATCACCAACCAAACACTTTTCAGCTACGGCAACGAAGACACCGATGGATTCAGTATCGGCATCAATGTAAAGCGCGACATTTATAACAACCACGACATCATGGACTCCTACACCGTTGTCGATACCATGCGAATCCCTTTTCGCCTCAATCTCTTCAACCCTCCCAGACTGCCTGTCGGCCCGATTACCTTCAAGGGGCGACTCTCCACTCAATTTCAATTGAGCATGCTGAACGTTCGAACCATTTATCCCAGCGAGCTAAAACATCTGCCACGGCCATCCTTTAACGACGAGGATTTGAAACGCGCCGATTTAGCATCGCTGACTCCCAATACCACCCCACAGGAAGAGGACGAAGTTCTCTACGATGACGACAAAGAAGAAAAAGAAACTTTTGGGCAAAAAATTAAACGCTATTTTAAAGGCGATTTTGAAAATCCTGAGACCAAAGCACGTTGGTCAAAGTTTTATAATATTTTGGCCCATCCCTTTCGCATGCCCATCACCCAAAAGAATTTTCAAAAGATGGGTGTGGGAGAAATTTTTTCTTACGGTCTCGATGGCCTGGTTGAATTAGATTTAGAGGCGGCATTCTCAGTGGGCGCACTGCCTGGTTTTGACTCTTTTAATGTCGGTGTCAGTAGCTCGACTTATTTGCGAGGCAACTATCGTGTTTCTATTTTAAAAGAAGATAGCAAAAATGTTTTGGTAAAATTAAATCGCACAACCTCCCACGGTGCCAGTATCAGCGTTGGAGCGCATGAAGATTTAGTTTTATTTGAAGGTGTGACAATCTTAGGCGCCACCGTTGGGAAAATCACTGAATCCATCATTCCCTTCCAGTTGACCCTGGCGAAAGATTACGCTCACTCTTTTGATGTGGCCTATCGCTATGACCTAAGCGTTCCGGCAGCACTCGAAGCCTACGGCGATGCCTTAGGCGGGCGCTTTAAACTCTCCCACGCGATGTCAAAAGTGCCCGACTCAGGAGTGCGCTGGGCATATAATCGTGAACAACGTGACGACACCACGGTAAAACAGTACCGCATGAAATTGAGTTTTCTCTTCGAACGCACTCATCAAAGTAGCGCGCGACACACTGTCATGGTGATTACCGATAATGAAGGCACTCACCATATTTACAAGGCCGAGGCGCACAATGGTCGCAGTTGGGATGCCATCTGGGGTCCCTCAGAGGCCAGACTCTATAGCTTTAAATTCTTGGCGGATAAAGCGAAGTTCTACAATTCCAATCAAGGCGCCGCTTTAACCTTTACCGGCACGATTAATGACAGTCATACCACGTTAAAAGAGTTGCATCGATACATGCACGAAGTTTCTGAAGATACAGGATTGGTGGACTTATTTCCCACCATCGAAAAGGATTACCCGAAACACTTATGTCTCACCAATGTCGCCAACAGCAAGAATATGTCCGAAAAAAAATATGAAAAAGAAGTTAAGAAATGTGAAAAAATTAAACCCAGCGCTTTGGGTTCCAGTCATTTTATGTATCGAATTGGTTTTAATAAATCAACCATCCAGACCTTCATGAATACCGACCCGAACACTTATTGGTCGATTCTGGAAAAGGCCTTCAAAGTCAAAGAAGGAATCTGGTCCACAT
>JAHFAA010000545.1 GCA_023250775.1 Bdellovibrionales bacterium | reverse complement strand
CTCATCCTAATCAATGATGGCTCAACAGATCACTCTGCTCAAACCATCAACAACTGGATAACACAAAATCCAAACATCAAAGTCAAATTAGTCTCTCAGGTCAATCAGGGGCACGGGCAGAGTGTCTTAAATGGTTATCAGCTTGCACTGGAAAGCAACACTCCGTGGATTTTCCAATGTGACAGCGATGATCAAATTGAGGCCAAAGACTTCTCAAAACTCTGGAAATATAAATCGGAGGCGGATTTTATTATGGGCCAACGCCTGCACCGGCACGACCCTCTGATTCGTCTGGTGATGTCCAGAATTATGCGCGCCTGGGTTTTCATCCTCTTTGGTCTAAACATTGCCGATCCTAATTGTCCTTTTCGTTTATTCAAGCGCGAGTGTCTGCAAGAGGCCCTCAAAAATTTCCCTCCGAATGTTTTTGCCCCCAACATTCATCTTTCAGTTGAATTTTATAAAAATGTTCGCAATGGCAAATATAAATATGTCACGGTCCCTATCATTCATCGAGAGCGCCAGAGTGGTACTCCATCTCTCAAAGGCATCATTAAACTTTTACAAATATCCTTTCGTGTCGTTAAAGAACTGCTCATCCACCGGCGGATGGCATGAATCAATCTTGTGAGCATTTGATTTTGGGCGCAGGGCCGACAGGACTTGGAGCCGCCTATCGCTTAAACGAATTAGGTCATTCCAATTTTATTGTGCTTGAAGCACAAGACGAAGTGGGAGGACTCTCACGCAGTTATATCGACAAGGCCGGCTTTACCTGGGACATTGGCGGACATGTGCAATTTTCACATTATCCCTACTTTGATCAGGTCATGGAACGAGCGGTTCCCTTATCCGAGCGTCAGCTCCATGATCGAGAGGCCTGGGTGTATTTTCAAGGCGAATTTATTCCCTATCCCTTTCAAAACAATATTCATCTTCTTGCACCAACACTCGCCGAGGATTGTTGGGAAGGACTTAAAAAACTTGATCCCATGAACACTCCGCCAAATAACTTCAAAGACTGGATTCTGAGTCAGTTTGGCCAACCCCTGTCCGATCTTTTCATGCTCCCCTACAACTATAAGGTTTGGGCGCATCCGCCTGAACTTATGAGCTACTCTTGGATTGGGGAGCGAGTCAGTGTGGTTGATCTTGAGCGCATCAAAAAGAATTTTGCCTCAAAGCGTCCTGATCAAAATTGGGGGCCGAATAATCAATTTTGGTTTCCGAATCGGGGGGGAACAGGGTCCATCTGGAAAAATGTCGCGCGATTATGTGGGGCAAACAATTTTCAATTTAACAGCACCATTCAACACATTGAACTCAAGCGCAAGTGTGCCTTCCTGAACGATGGGCGCATCATTAACTACAAAAATCTTCTCTCGACCATCCCTCTTCCATCTCTCACAAGTTTACTGTATCCCACTCAAAAAGAATGGCAACATGATGCCGCCAAACTTCTCTTTTCAAGTGGGCATATCATCGGGCTTGGAATGAAAGGCCCTCTGCCTGAACAACTGAAGAAAAAGTGTTGGATCTATTTTTCCGGCCCTGAAACTCCATGTTATCGCATCACAATTTTTTCCAATTACTCACCTTACAATGTTCCCAACCCTGGCCAAGAATATTCACTCCTGTGCGAGGTCAGTGAATCGAAATATAAAACAGTTGCGTCCGAAAGGCTGATGGACGAGGTCATTGCCGGCCTCATCAAAATGAAATTCCTTTCCCCTGACACTGAAATCCTTTCGAAATGGTACTTTAAGGCCCATTATAGTTATCCGATACCTTCAATAGAGCGCGATCACCTTCTGAAAAGTGTTCTCTTGCCACTGGAATCACAGGGCATTTTCTCCCGCGGTCGCTTTGGCGGGTGGAAATATGAAGTGGCAAATCAGGATCATTCTTTTATGCAAGGTGTGGAATGGGTTAACAAAATAGTGTGTAATAATAAAGAAAACGTTTTCCAAGTATAAATTATGGGACGAACATCGCAATTTTTATTTTTTAGTGCCATTATGGGTCTTCTCATCTTTGGCACGATCATGCGCCTCGACCACCTAGGGCTAAGGCCGATTCACCATGATGAATCGCTCCACGCCCTCTACGGCAAATATTTTCACGATGCTCCCAAAACTCAATATTACAAATACGATCCCCTTCTCCACGGGCCACTCCTCTACCACTTACTTCCCTACGCCTATCATTTAGGCAGCCAGAGTCTTGAAACCGGTCGAATGATTTCTGTTGTTTTTGGTTTTCTTTTACTGCTTACGCCGTTCTTTTTTAGACGTCATTTTTCTTCATTTTCCCTCTGGACTTTAGTGATGTATTGCGCGATTTCGCCCACCCTTATCTATTGGTCGCGCTTTTTACGCGAAGATATGCTCATCCTTTTTTGCATGGCTTTCCTCCTGATCGGACTTACGCTCATTCGAACCCCCCTGTGGAAAATTCTGTCGGTTTCTGTCGCCATGGCGCTCATTTTTTGCACAAAAGAAAATTATGTCATTACCTTTTCTTTGCTTATTATCTATCTCATTTTTGA
>JAHFAA010000134.1 GCA_023250775.1 Bdellovibrionales bacterium | reverse complement strand
TCGATAAGTGCTCCGAAGATAAAGCGCGAGACGAAATTTTATATAGAAAATACAAACTCAATGGAACGGAGAGCAGACCACCCATCAAAGAATCAATCGGAACTATATATTTACTAAGGGCAACAAAAAAAATCGAAAGAACAAGGGCCTTTTCGGCTTCATTGTTTTCATAGATACAATATAAAAGTAACAGAAACACAATATACAATTCTATGCCAAAGATTAGGCTAAAAATCGTCGAAGTGGCCTGTAATTGAAATAATGCTAAAGCAAAAATTGCTAGTAGCGGACCAATTTTTTTCAGACGAGTGGTGGTTCGAGCCCCCATTAATAAAAATATTATTGTAGTAAATAAAATGACAAAGATTACATTTGCCAATGTCACAAAAAAGAAAGCAATACAAACGATAAATGCATAAATCGAATTTGCTGAAATCTCTTTCTTTATGAAGTCAATCGCGCAGCATACATAAAACAAGCAAATGGCGGCCAAGCGCTGGTACGATGTAAAAAACATCCAGTTGTCTTTTTCAATCGCCAGAACTTTATTTAACTCAAGATTAAAAGTTAAATAGATTGCTGCACCCAAAACTAAAAAAGCTGAAAGAAATATATACTCGCTGTTTTTTTGCGCCCAGGTCATTCTCGTGCGATAAGGAGCAACAAGAAGAAGCAGGGCCGGAGCAAGAATTTCAACTGCTCTCAAGCTACATCCTTTCGTTACTAACGAGTGAGTAATAAAATCCTATAATAAAAACACTAAGCATCGCAAAAATTAAAATTAAAATTTCGCTGATCTCACCCGTTGTGTTGCTTACGACAAAAAGCATAACACTGGCACAAACTATAGTTATTCGTAGGATAAGATTGTTTTTAGGATTCAAAACAATTCCCAAAATAGCTGTCATCAAAATAATAAAAGGAAACAGGCTAAATTTCATTCTTGCTTATCTTCTTTTTTGTTATGTTCATTAATACAACAACTATCACAATTATAGACACCGCACCGTAGACTGAGTCACCGAACTTATTACTAGAAGAGACTAATGTCTCTTTACTAAAATAATAAATAAAAACACCCAGGAGTCCTGTAAAAATAACTTTATAGAATATTTTTGCCATGACTTTGCCAACATCTTCGAGCAGGTCTTTATCCTCATTTGCAACAGCAGATTTAACAAAAAAATGATTGGCCAGGATAACTAAGCAAAGTATTATTGTTTTAACATCGAAAGTACGAGCGCAGAAAAAAACAATTAAGAAAATAAAAAATATTTCACACAACAATTTCATTAAGTTTAGCTTCAGAGGAAAAAGCATTAGTACAACCAGCATTAACAATAGTGCTTCTATAAAATGCATCACCATAATCGAAGCCCCATCAAGAGCAGTGCATTTGCGGCAGCAAAGAGCACCAGATACTTCTCAAGTCCTCGCACATAACTACTGTTTACTTCTCCGAAAAAATGTCCGAGAGAGATCGCTGTGAAATGTACAAATACAAGTTTTATGAATAAAGAGAAGATTTCAAAAACATATCGAAAATGGGGAAGCTGATCGACGACTAAATCGGTCATCGGAAGTTGGGCTGTCCATCCAAGGAATGCGTAGATGATAAAAAGCTGCATCAGTACTATTTCAAGAAAATTGATGATGTTACTGATCAATCCAATCTTATTTCTAATTATATCGTTTTTCATTTTTTTAAAATCATTGGAAACGTAAAATAGAAAAAGTAAAAAGAAACCAAAATGTGTCACACAACCATAGTTTGAAATAAACGAAAAGATCTTTGCTTGCTGTCTTAAGATTACATAATCGCTGTAAGCGGTTTGATAATAAAAACTGAATGAAAATAAAAAAAGCATAATAATTAAGGGTCTGCTAAAGCTCCTTAGCACTTCCTGCATATTTGCATTGGTCATTTGGTATATTTCAAATGTTTTCAAAATTTCAAAAACGATTAGACCATAAAAAAAGTGGTCATACCCAATTTGGATACCACCATATCCTGTAAACAAGGGTAAGTTTTCTGAAAATGCAAAAAAATCAATACTGCCAATTGTAACAATAAAGAGAAGAACTTTGAGCAGAATAAGGTAGAAGGCCGATATCGAACGCGAAAAATCAGTATTCATTTTTTTTACCACAAGAGCAAAAAAGGAAGAATCTGAGTATGTGTCGAATTTGAAGCCTACAATTTTTGAACTAATAAAATACCAGCAATACAATAATGCACAGGCAATTAGCGTAAATAGAAATATATTTCCTAACATTATTTCTTACCCAGCACTAATAACAAAAGTGCTAACAATCCAAACAATATTTTACGACTTTCTGGTTGATCTGGGCCAACAGGAACCATCAAACAATATATTCCAAGCGTAAATATGAAGAGCGAAAAATATTTTAGAAAAAAATCAATGCGATTGTTGTTATTCAGACGTCGAGGATTTGTAATATCAAGCTCGGGTCTTGATATTTTTTTAAAAAAAAACGAAAATGGCAAAATCAACAGGCTTGAAACAAAAACAAACAAAAGAATCGGCGAATTAATTGTCAAATCAGTGGGCCAGTTTTATTTGGTTTGTAATGTGAGCGAACGTATATAACTCTTCCCAAAAAATCCCCGTAATAAGAATCAAAAGCCCCATAATTGCAAACAACACCTGACGCCCGATTCCTAGATTGAATAGTTTTTCTGTAGAGTCAGGCATTTTGAATACAACCAATCGAACTAGTCGCATATAATAATAGAGCGACACAACAGAGTTCAGGACAGCAATAACGGCAAGGACGTAAAAACCTTTTTGAATGATGGCCGCGATAATATTGAACTTGGCAATAAAGCCGATAAAAGGTGGCATGCCGGCCAACGAAAGCATCGTGACGATGAGAGCAATTGCCATCAAAGGATTTCTGTAAACAAGTCCGTTAAAGCGGTCAAAGTAGTCATTGCCATATTGATCAGACAAGACAGCGGTAATACCAAAAGCCAGCAACGTCATGACCATGTAGCCAAAAAAGTAAAATATAATTGCCTGATAGCCAACTGTTTCAAGCACAAGTGCACCGAGCAAAATATTTCCAATTTGAGCAATTGAGGAATAGGCGAGCATTCGCTTCACTGAACGCTGTCCAAGAGCAGAAACATTTCCGACAGTCATCGTAAGGGCCGCAATGATCGATAAAGCACCAACCCAGGTATATTGAAGCAAATTTTCTGTCGTAAAAAAGATCGCCGTAACTCTCACTATAGCGGCCATCCCGCCAATCTTGGGAACAATAGAGAAAAAAGCGGTAACAGGAATTGGGGAACCTTCATAAACATCCGGCGCCCACATATGAAAAGGAACGCAAGAGATCTTGTAACCAAGGCCTACAAAAAAGAACAAAAATGAAGGCAGCAGAATCATTTTTTGAGTAACATCAAGAGAGGCAATTCGTACGGCAATTTCGTCGAACTGAATCGTACCGAGAATACCAAAAATAAAGCTGATACCGAAAAGCATGACGCCTGCAGAAAGTCCGCCATAAAGCGCATATTTAAGACCAGCTTCAGCCGATTTTTCATCAGAACGTTTTAGCGCCGCAAGGGGATAGCAAAGGATGGAGAGCATTTCAATGCCCAGATACAAGGTAAGCATGTTGTTGGCGCTGGCCAAAAGCATCGTGCCGACCAGAACGCCCATGATCAAGATGCCAAATTCAGATTTTAAATAAGTATAAATATCACGTGAAAGTAATCCGAAGTAATAACAAATCAGTGTCGCTATAACCGCCACTATCTTAACCAAGGTACTAAAGCGATCTATGACAATCGCGTTGTAAAAAATCTTTTTAGTTGGCAAATCAACGAGGCAAAAAAGTGCTGCTAACGTAAAGATAAAGCCCAGTACCGTAAAAATCTTCAGAAGAATTCTTTTGGATTCATCCTTCTTGTATGCGATCTCCAAAAAGAGAATGCCGGCCATCGCTATGATCGCAATACACTCTGGTACGTAATAAGTAATACTGTAGAGATAATTTGAACCTAGTTCCATAATTTGTACTCTCTAGACCTCTATTGAAATTTTGCCATCAAAGAGACCAATGAACCCACAGACGCCTTCATCATGTTCAAAAGTGGTGATGGATATACACCAAACAAAACTACTGCAACACAAAGTGGTGCCATGTAGAAAATTTCTCGTGCATTCATGTCGTGATACTCAACCACTGCAGGATTTACGTCCCCAAAGAACATTCTCTTGAACATCCACAACAGGTAAGCCGCACCAATTAAAAGACCAACGAGGGCCAACACAGTAATCGTCGTGAACGTTTTATAGATACCCAAGAAAATAAGGGCTTCAGAAATAAATCCTGAAAGGCCTGGCAGTCCCATCGAAGCGAACATCGAAATGATAAAGACGATTGAGTAAATTGGCAGTTGAGTATAAAGACCGCCAAAACCTTTTGTGCCGTCAGGTCGAACAATCCAGCGATGGTGAGAACGTTCATACAGAACACCGACCATCAAGAACATCATCGAGGTTGAAGTCCCGTGGTTGAACATCTGAAGAACTGCTCCATTCACTCCTTGAGTAGTCATCGCTGCAAGACCCAACATAACAAAGCCCATGTGCGAGACCGAGGAGTAGGCAATGAGTTTCTTCATGTCATTCTGGGCCATAGCGCAGAGTGCGCCGTAGATGACATTGATAAGACCAAGCCAAGCTATTCCTTGACTAAAATAAACTGCGGCCTCCGGAAAAATTGGAAACGCAATTCGCAGAAAACCGTAAGTTCCCATTTTTAATAAAACACCGGCGAGGATTACAGAAACTGCCGTAGGCGCTTGAACGTGTGCGTGTGGCAGCCAGGTGTGAAACGGAAAGATCGGAACTTTGATAGCAAAGCCAATAAACATTCCGATAAAGACAATTTTTCCAAAATTCCAATCCGCGCCAAACAATTTAATTGTCATCGCTCCAAACTTTCCACCTTGGAGTGCAAGAATGTTGAACGAATCAGCATTTTCTCCAGATACAAAATAAAGAGCAATTAGACCAACGAGCATGAGCACTGAGCCGGCAAAAGTATAAAGGAAGAATTTGACGGCGGCATATTCACGATTTTCTCCACCCCAAATTCCGATCAAAAAGAACATCGGAATCAGCATGACTTCCCAGAAAACATAAAAGAGGAAGAAGTCGAGCGCCATGAAAACGCCGAAAACACTTGCTTCCAACATCAAGAATAAAGCGAAATAACTTTTCACTGACTTTGTAATGGTCCACGAGCTTAGGATACAAAGGAAAAATAAAAGTCCCGTTAAAAGAATCATGGGCAGTGAAATACCATCAACTCCTAGGGAGTAATAAATATGGAATTGCTCGATCCATGGAAATTTGACGCTAAAGTATTCCTGCATTCCAGGAATGCTTGGATCAAATTGACAATAAAGCAAGATAGTCATCAAGAAGGTGACTGCCGTAACAAAAAGACTCCAAAAACGAATCACGTTATGGGACTTTCCTGGAATCAGTAAGATGCCAAGTATCCCAAGCGCTGGTGTCCACAAAATCCAATCCAAAAGGTGCTGCACGATGCGTTCTCCTTATTCAAAAAACTAAATCACAGGCTTAAAACCGAGTACATAGCCGGCCAGAACTAAAAGCAAAACGAGAAAATAAAATTGAATTTTCCCGTTTTGAATCGTTCTTAAAACTATATTAAAAAATCTAACTGAGATACCTGTGCCATCGACAAGAATGGAGTCGACAACAATATTATCAAACCAGCGCGACATGCTGTAAAACAAGGTTAAAACTTTCGACCAACCATCTACGGCATAGCGATCGTAGAGACCCATGTCTATCCAGGCCAAGAAATTATTTAACTGAAGAAGCCCTTTTTGGATCAAAACATCAACATAGAAATGGTCAAAGTAATAACGATTCCGAAGAGCTGCCGTCCATCTTGAAAAAGTCGTAGTCCACCAAGCTGGTGAAAACTTTTTTGAAATATACATGCAATAAGCTAAGAAAATTCCACTCAAAGCTATAATGATAGAGGCAATGGCACCCATTTGATGAATATGGTGAACCTCATGTTCCTCTTCTTCTGAAGCAAACCCACGCTCTGGATCATAGTGTGAAGACTCGATAAACTCTTTGCGCTCAGGCACATCAAGAGGTGTCGTTGTCCTGCTTGTGAATTTACTAAGGACGGGCTTTTCAACAAGAACTTGGAACCATTCGTATTTTGAATCTGGAAAAACTTTATCGCCTATCCCCTGGCCAGTTAGTGAACCGGAATACCAAAAGCCAAGAGTAAACACGGCCAAAATCAAAAGTGGGATGTTGCGATTGAAAGAGAGAGTTTCATGGTGCGCGTGCTTGAAAAGATCTGCATCGCGTGGCTC
Organism: Bdellovibrionales bacterium; assembly: GCA_023250775.1. GTDB lineage: Bacteria > Bdellovibrionota > Bacteriovoracia > Bacteriovoracales > Bacteriovoracaceae > GWA2-49-15. The sequence continues at coordinate 2,633 of JAHFAA010000134.1, read as the reverse complement.
GCCAAAAAAGGTCAGGAACATCATTCTGAACATATAGAACGGGGTCAAGAATGCACCACAAAGCCCCAAGATCGCGGGAATTAAATATACTGATGAACGAGTCGCCATCACAAGAGCATCACCTAAAATACGATCCTTACTTACAAAAGCAGAAAAGAGCGGAACGCCAGAAATGGCGAGAGTGCAAAAGAGCATGGCAAGAAAAGTATAAGGAAGCTTTTTTCTAAGCCCTCCCATTCTTGGCATTTCCTGAACCGCTGTATGAGTATGATGATCATGAAGAGAGTGAATAACAGATCCGGCCGAAAGAAATAAACAGGCCTTGAAAACAGCATGAGTTATTAGATGCATAAGAGAGGCATTGTAGGCACCAACGCCAATACCAAGCACCATGTACCCCAATTGTGAAATTGTCGAATAGGCGAGGACGGCTTTAATATCTGTTTGCACCAAAGCAATGGTTGCAGCTCCAAACGCCGTGATGCCACCGATATAAGCGATCGCTTCAAGCAAACCACCAGCATCCATAAGAGGATACATGCGCAAAGAAAGGTAAACTCCCGCTGCAACCATGGTGGCAGCGTGAATCAAAGCAGAGCAAGGTGTCGGACCAAACATCGCATCCGGTAACCACACTTGAAGTGGAAACTGAGCAGACTTGCCAATGGTTCCCATGAAAATGCAGAAACCGGCAAACGTGGCGATTGGAATACCAAGACCAAAAAGAAAAACAGGACTGTTCAAAGAATTTTCGGCAATCGCTTTATAGATATCGACATAAGTAACACTTCCAATCGTCGTCCAAAGGGCAACAATCCCGAGGAGAAAAAAGACATCGCCTACACGTGTTGTCATGAAGGCCTTAATCGAAGCATTCCCCGCTCCCTCTTTCTCATAGTAAAACCCGATGAGGCTGTAGGAACAAAAGCCCATGAGTTCCCAAAAAATAAAAACGGAGAAGAGGTTATCTGAAAGAACAAGCCCAAGCATTGCCGAAGTAAAGAGCGAAAGATAAACAAAAAAGCGACCATAGCGTGGATCATCGTGCATGTAATATGTGCTAAATAGATGAATTAAAAACGCTACGCCGGTAACCATGAGAAGCATAACCGCACTCATGTTATCCAGGTAAATACCCATCTGAACTTTGAAAATTTGTGAGCCCGATGAAAGATCGAACCAGGTAAATGTTTTATGGATGTAGTAATCAGCGGAATATTTATTGAAAACGAAATCAATAAAGATTCTCAACGCATAAATAAAGGGAACAAAAATTGCGAGACAACTAATCGTTACAGCAGTCTTTGTAAATTTCTTAACAATGAACGAGTTAAGTACAAATGCAAAAAACGGCAATAAGACTATTGGCAGAATTGTAGAAAGAGAATACTCCATGTTTAGCTACCTTTCTTAACTTTGAAGCTGTGTGGCGCTGTCGATGTGAATGCTTTCTCGAATTTGAAAAAACCTGATCACAATCGCCAACCCGACGGCTGCTTCCGCTGCGGCCACCAGTATAATAAATAATGCAAAAACTTGCCCATCCAGATTCGAATTACTGAATTTTGTAAATGAAACAAAATTTAGTGCAGCGGCATTTAAAATCAACTCAATCCCAAGGAGAATACCAATGATGTTTTTCCTTGCGATCATGACAACGATGCCACACACAAACAAAATGCTCGAAACAATTATGTAAGGAGCAATTCCCATATCAATTCTCCGACTCAGAAGATCTAAATGGCCGTGAAATTATCGCAGCCCCAACTAATGCACCTAAAAGTAGTACAGATGAAATTTCAAAAGCAAGAATATGGTCGGTTAAAAGCTTCACCCCGATTTGTTCTACGGATGAAATTGATTTTTCCGTTACCGTGGAAGACCCCATAGAAAGGTTTCTCAAAACATTACCCAGCACTGCGATCAATAATGCCGCTGCTACTCCACCCATTAGGTAAGTGCGCCAGTTTCCCATGAGCGGCGTAGACTCAAGTCCAAAGCGGCTCATGACTTTATTAAGACTTGATCCACCTGTTAACATCATTGCAAAGAGTAACAAGACAACGACGCCACCGACATAAACCACCAATTGTGTCGCTGCTAAAAATTCTGCATTAAGAGTTAAATACAGACCGGCAACACCCACTAAGCAAAACAATAAATACACGCAGGCATGAATTAAATTCTTAGAAAAGGTTACCAAGAGAGCACCGGCAACCGCCAAGAAGGCCGAAAGGCAAAATATTGTTGTTAACAACATACAAAACCCATTTTGTTAATGCCCTGAGGACACAATCAAATTTTTTATAATCATATAAATCGATCTGCCGCCGAAACAATACATCCACAATGCAGTACCGACCAGATTAAAGAGAGCGATCGGAGTCAAATATTTCCAGCAAAGGACCATCAGATGATCGACTCGTAGACGTGGAAGCGTCCAACGAACCCAGATCACAACATAATAAAGGAAGAAGGCCTTCGCAAAAAAGACAACGAGCTGAAGAATTTGACCGAATAGAGTATCCCCTCCTAGATGAAAGGGAACATTGTATCCACCCAAAAAAAGTGCAGCGGCAATGGCACACAACACGAAAACTTCGACATACTCAGCAAGTGCAAAAAAAGCAAAA
>JAHFAA010000133.1 GCA_023250775.1 Bdellovibrionales bacterium | reverse complement strand
GGGGAAAAGACATTATCAGCGCCCGATTAAAATTTAAAAATAATGATATTGTCGCTGCGGTATCAATTTTAAATGGTCTTCTTGATAGCAAATATTCTGAATGTATAAAAGAAAGTAAAAAACTTTTGGCTCAGATATATCTTCAATCTGATGATAAGAAAAATATGGCAAAAGTTTATTTGGAAGAGATATTCAAGGATGAAAAATCGACTCAAGTCGCTCTCGATTTGATGATTCTTTCATCTCAATTTAATGGCCCCATAGAGGCAAAAAGATATTATCTTGAAGCTCTTTCTCTATTGGATAGTGACAATAAATATAATCGGACATTATTGACATTTATTTATCTTTCAACTTTTCCTAAGACAGGAGGTGATTTTAGCGAGGCATTGTCACTCATCACCGAACTAATTAATGATTACAAAAAAATTTCGATTCTAGACCACCATTTTCTTGTAACCAGAAATCTGCCTTCTTTTTATGATTTTTTAAAACAAGTAGAACAATTATATATAAGGCATAACAAAAAATATGAGTTGAATAAATTTTTGAATGAGCAATTGAAATGGGTAGATGAATCAGGCAAGGATGTTATTCAGGAAATCCTCGTGGCCCTCAGTGAGTGAATGCGGCGCAATCCACCATTTAGGGAGAAGAACCAGAACCCAACACGGTCGCTTCCTCGCTTCGAATCCCCTTGGGAGATGTGGTTCGTTTTTTTGGTGAAATTAAAAAGCCCCGCTTTTGCGAGGCTTCTTTATATAAACTTGGTACTCCCAAGTCGATGACTTTCTAACTGTTTGTATTGGCAAAGGTCGACAGAAAATCAAAAATTGACACAGTACTCAAAATAGAGTACTGTCTTTCTATGAAAACGGAAGTTCATTTAAGTAAACTTGCAGAAAAGCAGTTGAAAAAGTTACCCCAGCACATTGTCCTCAAATTTTTTGGTTGGGTAGAGTTATTGAAAGATCATGGACTGAACGAGGCAAGAAAGGTGAAAGGCTATCACGATGAACCGCTTTTGGGTGATCGGCAAGGCCAACGTTCAATAAGACTAAGTCGCTCATACCGCGCTATTTATAGAAAAGTAGGATTACGTTTTGAATTGATCGAAGTTTTGGAGGTAAGTAAGCATGAGTACTAAAACGATAAAATATTTAGAAAAATTGACAGGTGGGCCACTGACTTTTGCAAAAATGCTTCAGGGGATAAGAAAATCTGATGAAGTTTCCCAAGTCGAACTCGCCCATGCCATTGGTATATCCAAAGGTCTTGTCTGTGATATTGAAAAGGGCCGTCGCTTGCCAACCTTTGAGCAGGCAAGAGAAATGGCAAAGTTTTTGGGTTATTCAGTGGAAGGTTTTATTTCTATCTTGATTCAAGACCAACTGAGAAACGCCAAAATAAGTATGAAAGTTACTTTGGAAAAGGCTTCTTGAGAGCGTTTTCGTTCCTCACATTGTAGGCTCCTCGAAATTTAGAATTAGGATATCTGTCGAAGTCGGATCGTTCGTCACATTCTTCACACTTTTTTGGTGAAATAAAATAAGCGGGGCTTTTGCCGGGGTCGCTTCCTCGCTTCGAATCCCCTTGGGAGTTTTTTTGAAATGTTTGGTGAAATTAAAAAGCCCCGCTTTCGCGAGGCTTTTTTTATTTTAACTGGTACTCCCAAGGGGATAGGAGACGGGGTTTAAAAAGGTCTTTATTAACAACCAGTTAGGAGCAAAAACAAAAGGTTATGCCTTTTTCTTTTCATCTTCTTTCATTGTTTTTCATGCCATTTCATGAAGTGACCAGACCAAACCAGACCAACTTTTCAGTCAGGGTTAGTGATTGTTACTTAGAGAGAGTGGAGTGACGCTGATTTGGCTGCAAAATGCAAAAAAAGTTCAACGATGACTTGGTTATATATTGCAGTAATGCTCTCGGATATTTTTTTCTATAAAAAACCTACAAAGCATTATAAGAATCACATAAAATCTAATTAGAATATACAAATCATTCTCAGGATTGCTTTATGAAAATGTATTGGATAGTTGCAGTCGCCATTATTATGTCTGTCTCGGTTCTGGGTCAAGATTATACTCAATGCACTTTTAAGACCACACCAGAGGTCATCAAGCTAGACAGCTGTAACAAACTCCTCTGTGTTGGCAAAGCTGAATGCAACTGGGATCCTGGGCCCGTCATCATATCTTTAGGATGTACTGTGGGTCTGGGGGAACAGTGTCCCCCTGTAAGTCAATGCGCCGTAGATTATAAAGTGTCATTCTCTCAACCTACTATGTTAGACGATAATCATAGCAATACTGGAAGTACCAATCCTGAAAAGGGTGTGTCACGATGAAATATATTTTCGTGGCGTTTTTTCTTTGTGCTCATTTTGCAGTTGCAGGAGTTGACACGGATCGCGTTGAACTTCAGGGGAAGATTGTAAAGTTTGATGATTCATGGGTTTATCTTCGAGCAGATAACGGTAAAATGGCCAAGATTAAAAAGTCACTGTTCACAAAAGAGCAGTTGGCTACGACCAAACGTATCTCGATCAGATTGAAAATGAGTGATCTAGTGGAAACGCGGTTATGGCGACAGGAAGAGAATAAAAATCTGGATTTCTATAAACGAAGAACGATGGGTAAAAAGTTATGAAAGAACTCCTCGTCCTTGTGTTGGCTTGTCTGCCTGTTGTTGCAATTTCTTCTGATCAATTATGCCAGTACACAGATGGGGGCCCGCGATTAATCAATCTCGCAAGTTGTTCGAACGCAAAACTTTGTCGAGGAGAGGCCCGATGTGGAACAGATATATTTATTTTGACTTGCCCCGCAGTCGTGGGTGGTACTTGCCCGAAAATAATAGAGTGTTTAAAGACAGGTTATCCGATCCGTCAAACAGGTCATGATAAAAAGAGAGTATGCCCTGAACAATATCTAGGAAGAATACAGTTATGGAGTCGCCCGTGCCCCCACCCAAGGGAGGATAGAAATAAATTCTTAGCTCGTGGATGGGAAGATCGCTATCAAACATTCGTATCTGTGGAAAATCTAAACATGATCCAATGCAAACGTTCACACTCGGATGCAATCATGCGGGAAGAAACTAGATTAAACGACTTTAGTCTTACGGAAAAAGATATTCCTTCAACCCTCAAAAAAATAGACGCAGCGATTACTGAAAGCAAAAAGCTTCTTAATGAGAAAGAGACAAGGTTGGGTCAATTAGAAAAAACAATTGGTGATGAAAAACGACGAAAAGAACAACTCGATTCTCGGCTTAGCAATGATCTCTATATTCGGGATCAGTTGACCGGGCTTCAGGGGGATGTTGTTTTTAGAATCCCCAAAATTTATGACTCTTTAAGCAACTTTTTGGTTAACCAGCAAGAAACATTTGAGATTCTTATTTACCATAAAAAGGAAAGAATCGCTGCACTCGAGTTGGAGCTTCAAACAGTAGTTGATGAAGCAAGAAAATTGGCCATACAACAAGAGATCGCCTCTCTTCGCTGGGAGATTAGTCAATTTGCAATTATGAAACCAATCAATGACTATGCAAATGCGCGTTACTCCTCACTGAGCAAGAGAGAAGCTTTTGTAAAAGCAGTACAAGATCTCAAGCAGGATGGTTCGGATGTTGTATCGAATTATGCCCTAGAATTAGCGGAAGCATTGACCTCGTCGCGAGATGGGGCAAATGCCGCTATAACTAAGATAGGCGAAGCTCTTAAGCGGTCCGAAAAGAATGTCGTGGACACGACCAGTGCGATTAATGAAGTTAGAAGTTCTATTGAAGGCCTAGAAAGAGGGAAGTTCACGATTGATGGAGAAATTACAGGTTTTAAAAATGAAATTTCGGAAAATGAAAAACGATTAGCAGAATTAAAACGAATAGAAACACTGCTCCCAATGGAGCGTGCAGAAATACAAAAATGTATCAATGATGTTGAAAATTATAGTTGTGATCGCAGTGTGATTCGTACAGCGCAGGATAGTATCGAATGTACTTGAAACTTGCTGTAAGTGTTTTCATCTATTGTATAATCAGTTTATCTTCGGCAGAAACTGTGCGACTTATTAAAATAGCTGGTTGTTCTCCGGGCCAGATATGTTTTGTTGAAACAGATAATTCCATGGTCTTCTGCAAAGCAGGGCAATTAGGGCAGTGCCCTTCTGCCACGGAGTGTGCGAGGAAAAAATTAGTAAATTATTGTTCAGCTAAATCTCTCTCTTCTGACTATAGTGTTGAAATTAACCAGATTATTGATCGACGAAATGCCTTTGTAGAGGCATCTCATCAACGACTCCTTGCGATTCAGCAATATGAGTTTGCACACCGAAGATTGCGAGGAAGGCTCAGCGAAGTCGTTGGTATTGCCAATGATGACAAGAAGTTTGAGGATTCTTTAAAAGGACGAGAAGATCAAATTTATTATGAACAGGCCAGAGTCGATTTGGCCTTGGAGCAAGTGTTTGATGCTAAAGCGCGGCTTCTGTATGAGCTTCAATACGTCAAAGGAAAGTTACAGGGCCATGATGATCTGATTGCAATGTACCAAAAGGATATAGACGTATTTGAGAAGCAACTGGAAAAAATAAAAAATTCTTTACTCGAAAGAAAAAAGAAGGCCATTGAGGCGATAGATAAATGGAGCGAGTGGAAGTACAGAATGCAGTTGCAAGGTCAGCTCGATCTCACTCAAGGGGCCATAGATCGCATAACATTCGATAACCAAACGCAATCATATAAAAGATTTTTAAACAATATAGAGACTAACTTTTACGCAACTAGAATAGGAACAGGAAGTCGTTCCGAGATGGAGGCCCTACTTCATCAGTACCGGGTAATGGCAACAAATGCTCGAACTTACTTAGCTCCGATGCTGTCTTGTCGTGAAAACCTGGAAAAGGCCGGGGCCCGTGACGACTGTGTTGCCAAAAAGAAAACTTATGATGAGTTAATCGCGTATACAGAGTTGAAGCTTAAAGAGATTAATTCCAAATTTCAGACTGAAATCCTTCCTCTTTATATGAACAGTAATAAACGCGATTTGGATCAAGATGGCTCTCCTCTCGATAGAGGACGAAAAGATCCACGCGTGCAAGAACCTGCGCCATGGGATGAAATGGCTTGGATGAGATTGGAGCGTAGAGAGAGAGAGAATAGCGGTGATGGTAGAGACCATAATGACGACCGTCCAATGCGCCATACTGTCCGACCTACAACCGATCAGATCGATCGAGTTGCCGATGGAGAAGTGAGGGCATCCTATCCTATTCGGAGAGAGGACAGAATCAGGTCTGAACTCAGGGAAGCGCATCGAAACGCCATTGAACGTCGAATGGATTACCGAGAGTTTGACAACGAACTTGCAAACCTCAGAGATGGGATCACTCTCACCCTAGAGCAGACGGGCGATCAAGGTCTGGTGCAACTGCGTGATGAAGTGAATCGGTTTCAATCAGACAAAGATTATTATAATGGAAAAGTTGATGAATATTCGCAAAGGATGAGGGAACAGCACAATGGCCTACTCACTTTTGCAGATGGCCTTACAACACGGGCCTTCCCGGACAACTCGATCTATGAAACACCTTCAACTACAAACTTGCCAACAGCGGATGAGTTAATCCAATACACCAGAACCTTGGCCGATATTGCGGTTGGGATGTCACCGATCGGCGATGCTTATGATATAGCAAATGCCGGTTATGCCATGATCTTTGACCAGACTTTGTTGGGCGATCCAGTAGATGGATTGGATAAGACTATTCTCGCCATTGCAGCAATGCCGCTTATTTCCGGCCCTACTGCTTTGGCAATGCGTGGGATTGCATCAAAGTTACTTACACTTGCCAAGGAAGGAAGTTCTACCTCTATCAGGGCCATAAAAGCGTTTTACAAAAATGCGAAAGCGTGGACTCTTGATATTCTTTTAAAAGATGGAGGTATTAGGCAATTAGACCATCTTCATGCTAGTGCATTAGAGCTATTTGGAGATGTACCTTCACCTGAGAAGTTAGGAAGCTATCTTGAAATGTTGAGGAGAACCGGCAGTACGCAAGGACTCTCAACCATGGGAAGCGCAACACGAAAAGAAGCAGACTTTTTGAGAGATATGTGGGTTGGTCCCGATGCTATCCGCCGCCCTTATGACGGAAAGCCTGGTAAATTCATATGGGTAAGTAAGGATGGACTAAAAGTTTACAGGGAACCTGTAATAAAGAGGTCTGGAAAGGTGCAGGCAAATTTCGAATGGCGATTTACGCCTAATGAGACTTGGCATAATGGGCATTTAAATATTTTGGATTAGTGGAGGCAAAAAAATGATCATTCCAATTTTACGAGGAATAAATTGTTTTGATGTTGAGAACTTAGAATCTTATCGACCAACATCGAGTAGCTTTTCGCTAATTATTGAAGTTGATGTCGGGACGAGCAACCATGATGGAACTGATATATTTCAGTTCAGGGTATGCACAGCAGAGTGGCTTCAAGAAAAATACCACGATGAGATAGTTTTTCTTCGGGGTGTTATCCTTGTTACAAACTTCTCTTATCCAGCATTGCGCCAGAGAATAGAGAAACTTGTTAAATCGATTTCTGCGGACGACTGGAAAGAATACGCCATAAAGCTTTCGCGCTGGGGACAATGGGAATTTGAAGATGACAAAGATTTTTAATAGAACCACGGATTAGGCCTTGGAATAATTCATGGATTATGAAAAAGAAATTCTATCGATTGCCAATTAACTCAAGGGGAAACTGTCTGATGAAGGTTTGGACAATATCGTGGAACTTGCAACCCATCTAGAGTGGGGCGTCGCTTTGGATATTCTATGTGACCAAATTTATGAGTACAAGATTGGTATAAGTATCGATCTGAAACTTCTTCAAAGTCTTGTCATTCAGGATGGCAATTAAAGATGATTGTACCTAAATTATACGGAATACATTCGCCTGATGTTGTTGATCTAAAATTATTTGTACCTGACGTTCCTAACAAATTTTCAATTCTTATACAGGTATTTGTTGGGCCAGAAGGTGATGAGGGCTTTGAATCATTTGATTTTGTAGTCTGTACTGCTGATTGGCTGGATGAGAAATACAAGAATGAGATAGTATTTCTAAGAAATTTTATCCTTGTTCCGTACTACTCATATTCAGCTCTATATCAGAGAATAGAAAAACTCGTGAAATCAATTTCTGGTGACGATTGGACAGAATATGCCACAAAGCTTTCGCGCTGGGGACAGTGGGAGTTTGAAGGTTACAAGAAGTGATACGATTTTCTTTACAAAATGCAGACATTTAATTTGATAAGGAAATAGATACATGAAAGATAAAATTCTTATAAACTACTTGAGAGACACTATTGAGGATTTACTTGATACGATTGAAAAAACAAAGAAGGAGTGTGATTCCAATGAGTCTGATAAAGTTGCTCAAGGGCATCTTATTGGTCTCGTACATGCACTGCATGTTTTTTACTTGCAGGCAAAGGCATTTAATTTTAATCCTTTGGACCTAGGTTTTAAATTTGATCCCGAAGAGTATTTCTCTCCACGTAAACATAGATGAGTGAAGGTGAAAGGCAAAAAGAGCAATTGGGAATTCTTGCACATATCTTATTGGGAAGGGGAATAAAATGATGAATGACTCTCTCAAACCGTACCTCAAAGATAACATCCATTTGTTGATTGATACGGCAAGCAAGATTAAAGAAGAAATTAGGAAGAACCAACACGACGAATTTTTAATAGGGAAGCATATGGGCCTTATCACGGCCCTTTCACTATTTTATCAGCAAGCGTTTGCATTTAAGATTGATCCTCGAGAAATAGGTTTCAAATACAACGACAAAGACCCCGACGAATATCTTCTTTAAACCATCTTTCGTTGTGGTTCGAATCCAAAGTTACTAGAAGTGCGATGTGTCTGATGACAGATTTGGGTATTTCAGGGTTTCTTTTGAGAGGAACTACGGAAGAATATTTGGTGTGCGCGGGCTTCGGCCCCTACGGTCGGTCGCTTCACGCTCCCTCTCTGCGTGGCCTCCCCTCGGGCGCTCAGTCAGGCATCCTGCCTGCCTGTCCGTATTGGACTTGCCTTTGGGCAACTCCAACACGGTCGCTTCCTCGCTTCGAATCCCCTTGGGAGTTTTTTTGAAATGTTTGGTGAAATAAAAAAGCCCCGCTTTCGCGAGGCTTTCTTTTATAAACTTGGTACTCCCAAGGGGATTCGAACCCCTGTTACCGCCGTGAAAAGGCGATGTCCTAGACCGGGCTAGACGATGGGAGCATTTTTTTTCCATCGTGTTTGAAATTTTGGTGATCTCACCGCGACTCGAACGCGGGACCCTCTCATTAAAAGTGAGATGCTCTAACCAACTGAGCTATGAGACCCCGAAAATTTCAAACGTGCGTGAAGTTTTAGGGGATTACGGGTGCCTTTGTCAAATAGATTTAAAGAGTTGTGTGTGACTTTTTGGAACTTTATTTACTTATTTTTTGTTTTGTTTTTAGGGGGAATTTTGGTGATCTCACCGTGACTCGAACACGGGACCCGCTCATTAAGAATGAGCTGCTCTAACCAACTGAGCTATGAGACCACGAAAATTTCAAACGGACAGGAAGTTTTAGGGGATAGTGGGTGTTTCTGTCAAATAGTATTGGGGAGTTGGGCAATTTTTTAAAAATATAGGGGCGGTTGTCAGACGACCTTTTTGCGCATAATGTGAGGCGCAATTTATGGACATAACAAACATCGTACAAAAAAAGCGGGTGTCTTTTCACACCCTTGGATGCCGGCTTAACTTCGCTGAGTCGGGGTCACTCGCCCAAGGTTTCACCGATCGTGGGTATGAAATCGTGCCGTTTGGTGAAACGGCTGATTTGGTGATGATCAATACCTGTACCGTTACCGACCAGGCCGATTCCACTTGTCGCAATTTAATTCGCCGGGCCCACAAGTCTTCGCCTGAAGGAAAAATTGTTGTGGTTGGCTGCTATGCCCAGATGGAGCCGCAAAAAATCGCCGCTATTCAGGGCGTGGATCTGGTTCT
>JAHFAA010000544.1 GCA_023250775.1 Bdellovibrionales bacterium | reverse complement strand
TTTAAGAAAGGAAACTTCATGTATGTCCATGACTTCACATCTTCGGAGAAATGCTCAAGATAAGTATGGTAATCGACATCGTTGAGGATTTTTTTGCCGTCACGATCAATCGCTCGTAAAACTCCATGATACATATCGAGTGCACCATCAGACCGAACCAGGCTTAAGTAATTCGAGTCAAAGGAGGCGAAGCCATCGATCCAATTTTTATTTTTGGAATGATAGTCAATGTAAAATTCTAAGGTCTCCTGCGCCCATTGAATCACCTCATGGATCGAAGGTATTTCTCCCCCAATAAAAAAAATATCTCTTTCCTGCACAGAGATATTTTTGTGGATTCCACCGGGGACTGCCGAGATCCCATGTATTTTCTTTCCGGCGATGACTTTAATAATTTCCTGACCAAATTTTCTAAGTAGAATGCCTTTTTTAGCGAGATCTGGAAAATCCATGGCGACGCCGACAATATTTCGTTTGCTAACCGGGCCCTCAATCCCAAGCAATAAATCAGGAGAGGCGAGATAAAAAAAATGTAAAGCATGACTTTGCAAAATCTGGCCGTAATGCATAAGACGTCTTATTTTATGAGCGGCGGGCGGGAGATTTTCGACCGAAACACCAACGATCTCATCAATGGCCTTGGCGGCACACAAGTGATGGCTCACAGGACAGATGCCACAGAGACGTTGAACCAAAACTGGGGCCTCCCAATAAGGACGACCTTGGATGAATTTTTCGAAGCCCCGAAACTCAACGATATGCAATCGTGTCTCTTCAACCTGCCCATGTTCATTTAAATAGATGGCGACTTTGCCGTGCCCTTCTACACGAGTGATAGGATCAATGATAATTTTCTTGCTCATATTTTGCCTTAATCGTATTTGAGATTTTGATAAGAAAGGGTATCGCTTTTACCGCTCATAATGTTAGTGAGCGATTGCCAAAGAGCATCCGAAGAAGGGGGGCAACCTGGAAGGAAATAATCAATCTTAACGACATGGTGACAAGGATAAATTTTGTGAAGAATTTTAGGCAGATCTTCATGATGAGGAATCAGAGCATTGCCCTGAACAGTCGTGGGAACTTTGAGATAGGCCTCCTCAAGGCAGTCTTTTAACGAAAATTGATTTCGAAGCGCAGGCAGCCCCCCCATGATAGCGCATTCTCCAACGCTGATAAGAATGTCACAGTTTTTCCGAAATTCAATTAAGGTATGAACATTTTCATCATTGCAGCAGCCGCCTTCGATAATCCCAATATCACAATGCTGGGTGATTTTTTTAAAATCCGTAAGGGGAGAACGATTGAATTCGACAAGGTCGATAAGCTCGAGGATTTTGAGATCAAGATCGAGCAGAGACATATGACAGCCAAAGCATCCGGCAAGACTAATGGTTCCGATGATTTTTTTTTGCGCCATATTAATCCCCAATTATCCCAATCGGATTTTTATCATATTGCCTTGTTCCGATCGGTTGCTCAAAACCGTCACCTTGCAATAAAATCGCGCCAACAGGACATAGGTTTTTGGCCTCTTCTAATTTTGCCTTACTAAGTAGTTTTTCTCTTTTGAGATCAAGCGTCACGCGCGTTTTTGCCCCTCTGTTAACAAAGCTGAAAACTTTATAACCTTCATCATCGTGAAAAAGGTTCGTACAACGTTTGCAATGGATACAGCGATTGTGTTCAAGAATAATTTTTTCACCCTTATAGTTGATACTGTAAGGAGAAAAACGGTAATGAAAACGTGCCACTCGCATATCCATGGCGTAGGCGACAGCTTGTAGCTGACAATTGCCACTTTTTTCACAGGACGGGCAAAAATGATTTCCTTCGACGAACAATAACTCAACGATGGCCTTGCGGAGATCTTGCAGTTCAGCAGAATTGACTTCAACAACCATTCCTTCCTGCACGATAAGAGTACAGGCCGCCATGCTTCTGCCATCTATTTTAATGGTGCATACACGACAAGTCCCAAGACATTCATGTTTTTCTAAATAACATAACACAGGAATATAAATGCCATTTTTCTTGGCGGCAGTCACAAGATTTTCGCCTTCATTGGCCTTGCATATTTTTCCATCAATTTCGAATGAAATTTGTTTCAAGGTACACTCTCATTTTTTTGAAAAATCTGATCATAAGAAGTGGTGGCCCATTTTATATCAAAATTATGAATACCATTTTCAGAATCAGGATTGAGTAGGTCGGTGAAAATTTCCGGAAAGTATTTGCTCGCAGTCATGATCGGATTTGGCGAGCTTTGCCCCAGTCCACAACGACTTGTTTGACTAATAATTTGGGCCCATTTTTTAAGATCTTCAAAATGTCGAACCTGCGCGCGTCCTGATCGCAACATATAGAGAAATTCCTCAAGCATCACATTCCCTGCACGGCAAGGTGAGCAGCATCCACAGGACTCTTGAACAAAAAATTGCAGATGACTGTGAATGATTTGTAAAAGATCTCTTTCATGTGAAAAGATTGTAATCGCTCCTCCTGTTGGAATATCGTCAAAGCAAATTCGACGCTCCGACTGGCGCGCATCAATA